>NZ_JBEXNT010000120.1:0-29968 GCF_040611255.1 Kitasatospora sp. NPDC002965
CCAACCGGCGGCAACAGGTGACCGCCCGGACTGCGGGTGTCGCCGAACAGCGACGACTGCCGGGCGTCCAGGCCGAAGGCCGCCCGGCGCGGGAGCCCGTGGGCGGTCGGCCCGGCCGGCGCGGCGCCGAGGGCCTGCTCGATCACGGCGCCCAGCTCGCGCAGGTTCCGCGGGGCGAGCGCGAACCGGATGTCGGTGTCGTCCGTGATGATCCCGGCGTCCTGGTCGAAGCGGACCCGGTCGTTGCCCGCGTGGGTGCCGCCCATCAGCCCGGCGTCGGGGTACGAGGGCCGGGGGCGGATCTCGTGCTCGACGACCGTGCGGTCGCCGTTCCCGTCGACGGTCTCCTCGTGGAGGCGTCGCTCCCGGTACTCGTCGGGCAGGCCGAGCAGGTGGCCGATCTCGTGGGCCAGGACGGTCCGGGTGGTGCCCAGGCCCCATGCCTCCTGGGTCTCACGGACCTCTCCCTCGAAGACCTCGACCCGGTGGTGCGCCTGACCCGCGTCCTCGACGAACTCGGTCCGCACCACCAGGACGTCGCCGTCCGGCAGCCGGTGCCCGGTGTTGTAGTACTCGTCCACGCTCTGCCGGGCGCGGTTCCGCAGGTTCCGCAGGGCCGTGGTGTGGTCCTGACCGGCCGGCAGCCCCGAGGTGTCGAGGTGGATCCGCACCACGACCTCGACCGCCGGGGTGCCGTCCACGAGGACGGCACGGCCGGCCTGGAACCGCCGGTGACCGGTGGCGTCGCTGCTGTGCCGCGCCGGGTCCGCGGGCGCCTCGACCTCGACCGTCCTGAGGACCCGGGCGATCGTCAGGTCCGTCGCGGGTGCCTCGTACGCCGGGCGCACCGGGTGCGCCGCCCCGTCCCTGTCCCCGTCCGTGTCCGTGTCCATGTCCACGGAGCGGACGTCGGAGTCGGAGTCGGAGCCGTGGACCGACTCCATGTCGTCGTCGGAGGACAGGAAGTCGAGCGTGGAGTCGGTGGCGTAGTCCATCTCCTCGTCGGAGTCCCGGTACAGGTCCATGGCCTCGTCCTCGTCCCCGTCGGAGAGGAGACGGCCGTCCTGCGGACCGGGCCCGTGGTCGGAGCCCTCGTCCGAACGCTGGGGGTCCGGCGCGAACAGCTGCTCGACCGGGCCCGGGGCGGCCCGCCGGCCGGTGCCGCGCTCGGGCACCGGGATGGTGAGCTGGGGCGGCGGGGTGTGGCCGTCCGCGACCGCGAAGTCGACGATCCGGTACTCCGCGTCCCGCAGCACCGTGATCTCGACCTCGGCGAACCGCACCCGGACCTGGAACCCGTCCTCGACCAGCGTCTCCTCCTCGATCCGCCGGCCGTTGGCGGCCGCGAAGAGCCGCTCCTCCGGCGTCCACTCCCGCGGCAGGCCGCGGCCTGCCGCGGCGCTGAGGTCCGGGCTGACGTGGCCTGCGGGCACCGGGTTCAGGGACATCGCGACGACGGTGTCCGGGCGCCTGCCGGTACCGGAGGACCCCGGCTCGGTGAGCGGGGCGGAACGGGGCGCGTCCGCCGGCAGGCGCACACCGGGCTGCTCGTCCGCCGGACGGTGGATCAGGTGCCGACCGTCCCGGGTGATGCCCTCGATCCGGACACCGTCGCCGGTGACGCCGGTCCAGTGGACGGCGCCGTTCACGACGCGGTCGTCGGCCCGGTTCCGGCCGTGGTGGGCCTCCTCGACGGCGTCCAGGACGTGGTCGGCGTGCCAGTCCCGCGGGTAGAACATGTGGGACTGGTTGTCCGCGCGGGTGTGCCAGCGGGAGGGGAAGGCCTCCATCGGCGCCCTCGGGGCGACGACCGGGTCGAGGAACCAGACCTGGGCGCGGTAGGTCCCGTTGGGGTGGGCGGCGAAGGCCGTCCCGATCCGCACGCCCTTCCGCTGGCCGGCCTGGTCGACCCGGGGGCGGTCGCCGTCCCCGTACCCGATCCGCTCCGGCGGCTGGTGGTGGACGCCGGCGAGCGTCTGCCGGTCGCCGTAGCGCACGAGGTCCCCGACCCGCTGGTCGAAACCGGCCGGGAACGGGCGCCACGGCAGGTGCGAAGCCGCGCCCAGCCCGCTCTGGTCGTCGGACGGACGGAAGGAGACGATCTCCGGTATCTCGAACGGGCCGCCCGCCCGGCGCTCGATCCGGAGGACGACCCGGCCCTCGATCCGCACCCCGCCGTACTCACCGGTCCACGCCCAGGAGACCGGGCTGAGCTCGGTGAACGCCTCGTCGCCCCGGCGGAGCGCGTGCTGGTACGCCTGCTCCGCCGCGTAGACCGCGTCGTCGGACGTCCAGTGCTCCGGGAACATGGTGCGGCCGCGGTCCTGGACGGCCGGACCGGCCGCGAGGTCGCCGGCCAGCCGGTGGTGGCCGGTCGCCGCGCCGTCGGCCGGGCCGCCGAAGACCCGGAAGGTGCCGTTGCGGTTCTCCGAGCCCGGGATCCGGGTCGGCTCCGGCCGGTCGGAGCCGGGCTGCGGGAACAGGTGGCCGCCGCCGTCGCGCCCGCCGCTCGACACCCGCCGGCCGGTCCCGTTCAGGTCGCCGTACAGCGCGGTGCGCCGGGCGTCCTCGTTCACCCGGGGACGCGGCGGGTGGGTGCCGTCCGGCCCGGGCCCGCGGTCGGCGCCGAAGGCGAGGTCGATCACGGCGCCCAGCTGCCGCAGGTTGCGCGCGCGCAGCACGGGCCGCGCGTCGGGGACGCCCGGGGCGGCGGGCCGGTTGTTGGTGTCGGCCATGGGCCGGCCGAAGCGGTCACGGGTGTAGGAGCCCATCAGACCGCCGTCGAGGTGGACCGGCCGGCGGCGGTCCACGCGGGAGTGGCCCTCGCGGTACTCGTCCGGCAGCCCGAGCAGGTGGCCGACCTCGTGGACGAGGGTCGTGGCCGGGGTCTGCAGGTCCCAGTTGTCGAAGCTCGCCCGGATCGGGCCCGGGTGGACGGCCACGGTGCGGTGCGCGACGGCGGGATCCTGGACGAACTCGACCCGTACCCGCAGCCGGTCGCCGCTGGGCAGCCGCTGGTCGCCGTTGTAGGTCTCCGCCAGCCCGGCGCGGGCCCGGTTGGCCAGGTCGTTGAGCAGGCGCACGGCGTGCGGGTCCGCCAGGTCCAGCCGGCTGACGTCCAGGTGCAGCCTGACGCTCACCAGCGACTCGGTGTCACCGTCGGCGAGCCTGATCCGGCTCACCGAGAACTCCTGGAGCTCGCGGGCCTCCAGGCTGCGGTCGAAGGGGTCCGTCGGTGGACGGACCTCGTGGGTGCCGAGCACCTGGTGCTGCTCGGGCCCGGGCCGGGTCAGCTGGCGCGGCACGCGCTGGTCCGGCTGGCCCCAGAAGTCGGTGATGCGGTTGTTCTCGATCCGCACCGTCAGCCGCACCCCGGCGAACGTGCCGTGGACTTGCTCGGGCGCGGTCGTGCCCCCGCGCGGCACGGGGCCGGCCGGGACGCGGTGCGTCGAGCCCGCGACCACGCTCGCGGCGTACCGGGCCTCGTCGGCCGTCCACTCGCGCGGCAGGTTGCGGCCCTCGGTCGGGCGGTCCCACGCGGACGCCGCGAAGTACCGTCGCCGGCCGTCGAGCATCGACTCGCCGGACACGCTGCGCGGTGCCGGCGGCGCCTGCGGCTGGTCCTCCGAGGCCAGGACCTCGGCCAGCCGGTTCGCGCCCGCCGCCTCGTGCAGCCGCGGCAGGGCCTGCTCGATGGTGGGGTCCTGCCCGGGTTCGAGCCGGACCTCGGTGGCGTCGGCGTCCCCGGTGAACTCCAGCCGGAGGTCCATCGGGGTGTCGCTGCCGTCCCGATGCCCGTCGACGTACGCCTCGGCGGCCTGCCGCAACGTCCCCTCGGCCTGCCGGAGCTCGGCCCCGGTGGTGTGCTCGCCGCCCACCAGCCTGACCCGGGCGGTGATCCGGACGACCTCCGAGCCGTCGAACATGAGGTCGCGGCGGACCCGGACCGGCCCGAGGCCGGTCAGCTGCACCTCGGTGCCCTGGCGGGCCGTCGTCGAGGCGGGGCCGCGGTAGTCGGGGTTGTCGAGCGTCTGGTGCGGGGACGGACGGTGGAAGTAGAGGGTGCCGTCCGGACCGAACCGGCCCTCGATCCACACGCCGTCCGCCCGGCCGACCACGAGACGGGAGCCGTCGTCCTCCTGGCGGGTGAGGAGCGGGTGGTCGAGCGCGGCGGTGACGTGCGCGGTGAGCTGGGGCCCGCTCCAGTGCTCCGGGTAGTACACCGTCCCGGGATCGAGCGCCGACCGGTGCCAGCGCGAGGGGAACAGCGTGGCCGGGGCGCCCTGGCCGACCGCCGGGTCCAGGTGCACCGCGACGACCCGGGTCGTGCCGTTGGGCAGGGTCACCCTCGTCTGGTCGCCCACCAGGGCGGGCGCGCGGCGCGGGGTCCCCGTTACCGTGCCGTCCAGGTCGACGGGCTGCCAGGCGGAGGCCGCGGACCGCTGCGTCGCGGAGACGAGGGTGGGAGCGGGCTGCGCCTCGGCGTCCGGCGGAATCGGCGAGCCGTGCAGTTGCGGGAGGTCCCGCTGGTCACCGACGCCGTTGACGCCGACGATCTGCCCGTCCTCCACGTGGACCTGGATCCGGACGTCGCCGATCCGGCCTTCGACGACCTCGGTCACGGTCGAGCCGTGCACGCTCTCCTGCTGGTTGAGGAGCTGGACCGCCGCCCAGCGCGTGTCGCGGGCGGTCCACTCCCGGGGCAGGCTCCGGTCGACGGGAAGGTCGCGCGGGTCGGCGACCGCGGCCGCATGGCTGAACCGCGCGTCCAGGTGGAGCAGTTGCCGCACGGTCTGCTGGTCCCAGCCGGCCCGCACGGCGGGCGGGGCCTCGCCCGGCCGCAGCGGGCCGGGTTCGCGCAGGTCGGCGGGGACGCGGGGGGCGCCCTGCTGGGCGACCAGGTCCGCGAACGGGGTCGTGAAGTCGCTCAGTGCGGCGGTGATCCCGTTGAACACGTGGTCCTGGCCCTGGACGGCCAGCGGGCCGAGGACGCTCGACACGCCCGACATCCCGTCGGGGCGCACGACCACCTCGGAGAAGACGTCCGGGTGTCCGGGGGCGAAGTCGAGGACGACGACGACCAGCCTCGGCGGCACCCCGTTCGTGCCCGCGGTCTCCAGCGCCCGTTCCTGGACGTAGTCGTTCACCCTGCGCTGGATCTCGTCCTCGGCGAACGCGCGCAGCTCCGGCGTCACGGGGCCCTCGACGACCGTGCGCACGGGGACGGTGATCCGCAGGCCCTCCTGCCCGGAGTCGAACAGGACCCGGGCCGTGGAGAACGGTCGGTCGCCCATCCAGGTCCCGGTGGCGGGCGAGGTGCGGAGCACCCGCCGCTGGTCCCACGCGGTCATGGGCTGCGTGTCGGTCGGACGGTGGGCCAGGTGGGCGCCGTCGCGCGAGAGTCCCTCGATGCGGACCCCGTCGGCCTCCCCCACCCAGTAGTACGTCCGGCCGTCCTCCAGGTACACCCGCTGATCGTCCGGGACGCCGTCGTGCGCGTCGTCGACGACGGCCAGCAGGTCCTCGGCCACCCAGTCCCGCGGGTACATGGTGCGCCCGCTCCCGCCGTCGGCGTTGCCGCGGAACCGCCAGCGGGTCGCGAAGCGGGCGAGCGGGGAGGTCGGCGCGACGGTCGGGTCGAGGAAGGCCACCCGGGTCCGGTACGTGCCGTTGTGGATCGGGGGGGTGGTCTCGACGATCCTGACGCCGTGCGCCCGGAGCGTGTTCGCCGGGTTCGCCACGTGCTCCGGCCTCAGCTCGTGGTGCAGGCCGGTGAGGTTCTGCCGGTCGCCGTAGCGGACGACGTCCTCGGCGCGCTGGCCGAACGCCCCGAAGGCCCGGGCCGGGTCGTCGGGAGTGGGACGGTGCGGGGCGTTCAGCGGCGGATCCACGTCCGGCTGCACGTCCGCCGGACGGAACGACAGGAACTGCTCCCCCCGGACCTCACCCTCGATCCGCACCCCGGCGTACTCACCGGTCCAGCGGTGCCGGCTCCCCCCGAGCGGGACGACGGCGTTGGTCCCCAGCGCGTGCAGGTACGCCTGCTCGGCCGCGTACACCGCGTCCTCGCTCGTCCAGTTGCGCGGGAACATCCGCCGGTGGACGGGCCCGGTGGTCAGCAGGTCACCGGCCGCGGACAGGGTGTCCACCCGGCGGGCACGGGACGGACCCGCGGCGGGCTCCGCCGAGAAGTCGGCGACCACGACACCGTTGCGCTCCACCCGGACCACCCGCTCGGGCGCCGCCCGGTCCGAGCCAACCGGCGGCAACAGGTGACCGCCCGGACTGCGGGTGTCGCCGAACAGCGACGACTGCCGGGCGTCCAGGCCGAAGGCCGCCCGGCGCGGGAGGTCGTGGCCGGTGGTGGGCAGGGTGTGCGTGGCGCCGAGGGCGTGCTCGATCGCCTGGCCCAGCTCGCGCAGGTTCCGCGGGGCGAGCGTGAACCGCATCGGGGTGTCGTCCGCGTTGACCGCGGCGTCCATGTCGACCCGGGGGCGGCCGTGGCCGGCGAGGGTGCCGGCCATCAGGCCCGCGTCGGTGTGGACGGTCCGGGGGTGGACCTCCAGCGAGACGACCGCGGGGTTGCCGTTCTGGTCGGTCCCCTCCTCGTAGAGGCGCCGCTCCCGGTACTCGTCGGGCAGGCCGAACAGGTGGCCGATCTCGTGGCCCAGGATGGCCCGGTCCGTGTGCAGACCCCAGATGTCGGAGTGCTCGCGCACCTCCCCGTCCAGGACCCGCACCCGGTGGTGCGCCTGACCCGCGTCCTCGACGAACTCGGTCCGCACCACCAGGACGTCGCCGTCCGGCAGCCGGTGCCCGGTGTTGTAGTACTCGTCGACGCTCTGCCGGGCGCGCTCCCGCAGGTTCCGCAGGGCTTCGGTGTGGTCCTGACCGGCCGGCAGCTCCGAGGTGTCGAGGTGGATCCGCACGACGGCCTCGACCGCCGGACTGCCGTCCAGCAGGAGGCCGCGGGCGGCCTGGAACCGCCGGAGACGGGTGGAGACGCTGCCGTGCAGCGCCGTGTTCGCGGGTGCGGTGACCTCGACCGGATCGAGGACCATCGCGAACCTCAGGTCCGGCGCGGGCGCCTCGTACGCCGGCCGGACCCGGTTCGGCTGCTGCAGCGGTGCCTCGTCCAGGTCCATGTGCAGGTCCGAGCGCAGGTCCGACTGCGAGTCCCGGTCCTCGGAGCTGCGGTCGGAACCGGCGTCGGAACCGCCCTCCCACTCCATGCCCTCGTCGTCGGAGGACAGCATGAGGTCCAGCGAGTCCGCCTCGGACCTGTCGTCGACGTCCGAGTACTGGTCCATGGCCTCGTCCTGAGAGGAGTCCCAGGACGACTCGCTGCCCGCGTCCGAGTGGAGGTCGGTGTCCCCGTCCGCGTCCGGGTGCGGACTCGAAGGGGACGCCTCCGCCCTGCTGGTGGCATGCGGGAGGACCGGCCCTGCTTCGGGGCCCGTCTGCCCGGGGTTCCGCTCGGGGACGATCTTGCGGCCCTGGGGGGCGAAAGCCTGGTCCGGGGAGCCGTAGATGTCGATGATGCGGTACGAGTCCCAGTCCCGGACGACCGTGATCCGGATCCCTTGGTGCTCGACCTCACCGGTCTCGGTCCGCAGGCCCGTGGCGGGGTCCACGCCCGTGCGGTCCGAGCCGATCCGCGAGCCCTGCACGGCCGCGTACCTGGCCTCCGCCAGGGTCCACTCGGGCGGCAGGTTCCGGCCCGGCCGGGGGGTGCCGGCGCCCCCGCCGGGAGGGTCGCCCGAGCCGTCCCAGGCCGCGAGCCCGGCGGAGAAGGCGTCTCCGGAACCCATCCCCTCGTCCACCGCCCGGCTGACGGTCGCGGGACGCTCGCCGGTGCCCGGGGTCCCGGGCACGACCAGCGGCCCGTGCGGCGAGGCAGCGGCCGGCGCGCCCGGCTGATCGGCCGTCGGACGGTGGATCAGGTGCCGTCCGTCCCGGGTGACGCCCTCGATCCGGACGCCGTCCGCCTCCCCGGTCCAGTGGACGGTGCCGTCGTTGCGGGTGTCCCCCCCGGTTCGGTTCGTGTAGGCACGGTC
Source organism: Kitasatospora sp. NPDC002965 (assembly GCF_040611255.1). NCBI lineage: Bacteria > Bacillati > Actinomycetota > Actinomycetes > Kitasatosporales > Streptomycetaceae > Kitasatospora > Kitasatospora sp. NPDC002965. The sequence continues at coordinate 8,058 of NZ_JBEXNT010000120.1, forward strand.
CACCGCGGAGAGCACCTGCCCGGGTGTCCAGCCCGCCGGGTAGAAGGTCTGCGTCGGGCTGTCCTCGCGGCGGTGCCAGCGGGAGGGGAACTCCGACAGCGGCGTGCCCGGAGTGACACCGGGCTCCAGGAACCAGACGGCCGCCCGGTAGGTCCCGTTGGGGTTGGCCTCCGCCGCCGGTCCGACGGCGATCCCGCGCCGACGGCCGGCCTCCTCGGTCGGCCGGTGGTGCCCGCCCGACAGGGTGAGCCGGTCGCCGTAGCGGACGAGGTCCTCGACCCGGTGGTCGAGGGACCCGTCGGTGCGGCGCCACGGCAGGTACGCCGGTGCGTCCAAGCCGCCCTGGTCGTCGGAGGGCCGGAAGTAGGTGATCTGCCCCGCCTCGGTCCGGCCCTCGACCCGGACGCCGCCGTACTCGCCGGTCCACCGGTACGAGGTCGGCCCGGTCTCCGTGGTCGCGCCGGTGCGCCGGGCGTGCTGGTACGCCTGCTCCGCGGCGTACACCGCGTCGTCCGCCGTCCAGTGCTCGGGGAACATCGTCCGGCTGCGCCTCGGCGCAGCCAGGTCGCCCGCCGGGGTGCCGGTCCGCGTCGCCGTCGCGTCGGCCGGTCCTTCGGACACCACCCTGAAGGTGCCGTTGCGGTTCTCGGAGCCGGCCGGCCTCGGCGGCCTCGGCCGCTCCGATCCCGCCGGCGGGTAGAGGTGGCCGCTCCCGTCCCGGCCGCCGTACAGCGCGATGCGGCGCGTGTCCTCCGTCACCAGGGGCCTCGCCGGGGCGCCGCCCGGCTCCGGGCCGCGGTCCCTGCCGAAGGCGATGTCGACCACCGCGCCCAGCTGGCGCAGGTTCCGCGTCGCGAGTGCCCGCGAGGGGTCGATGACGTTCGGCCCGATGGCCATGTGGTCCTGGTCCACGGGGTAGCGGCCGAAGCGGTCGATGTGGCGGCCGCCCATCAGGCCGCCGTCCACGTACACCGGCCGTGCGCCCCTGGACGCCTCCCGGTACTCGTCGGGCAGGCCCAGGAGGTGACCCACCTCGTGCGCGACCACCGCGCCGGTGGTGTCCAGACTCCACGTCCGGTGGTTCTCCCGGTCCGTCTCCTGGAGGACATTGACGGTGTGGTGGCTCTCCGCCTCGGTCTCGACGAACCGGAGCTCGACGCGCAGCCGGTCGCCGCTGGGCAGCCGCTGGCCGACGTCGTAGATCTCCCTGACGCCCTCCCTGGCCGAGTCCCGCAGCGCGTCCAGTGCCCGGACGGTGGCGGGGTCGGCCAGGTCCAGCGTCGAGGTCTCCAGTCGCACCCGCACCGTCAGCACGGTCTCGGTGTCGCCGTCCGCCAGCCTGATGCGGGTGGCCTCGAAGCGCTGGACCACGCGGACGTCCAGGCTCCGGTCGAACGCGTTGCCCGGCGGGACGACCTCGTGGGTGCCGATCACCCGGTGCGGCTCGGGCTGCGGCGCGGTCAGCTGCGGGCCGAACCGCTGGTGCGGCTCGCCCCAGACGTCGGTGATGACCCCGTGCTCCACCCGCACGTTCACCCGCACACCGGCGAAGGTGCCCCGGTGGACCACCGGCGCGGGCGTGCCCGGGCCGGCGACGGCGGCCGGCCTGGTCCGCATGATCTCGCGCGCGGCGTACCTGGCCTCGTCCGCGGTCCACTCCCGGGGGAGGCCGCGACCCGGCCGGTCCCAGGCCTCGGCCGTGAAGTGCGGCCGGAGCCCGGTCGCCCAGTGGTGGCCGCCGTGCGCCTCCACCGGGTCCGGGATTCCGTCGAGGTGCCGCTCCAGGACGAACAGCAGGTCGTGCGAACCCGCCCCCTCGTACAGGCGGGGCAGGGCGGCCCGGAGGGTCGGCGCGTCGCCGAGACCGACCACGGTCGCCGGGACGTCCGGGTCGTCGGTGAACTCCAGCCGCAGGTCCAGCCGCCGCGAACCGTCCCGCTGACCCTCCAGGTACGGCTCGACCTGCGCCCTCAGGGCGTCCTGCGCGCGGTGCAGCTCGGTCTCGCCGGCCAGGGCGCCCGGGGTCAGCCGGATCCTGGCGGTGACCTGGACGCCGGAGCCGGCGCCGTCCGCACCGTCGTCGTCGAAGCGCACCTTCCGGATCTCCACCGGCCCGAGGTCCGGGAGCGGGTGCGGCTCCCCGACAGCCGCCACCCCGGCCCCGGGCCAGGGGTGGCCACCGTGCTGGGGAGCCGGCTGCCAGTCGTACGGGCGGTGGAGGAGGAAGTCGCCGTTCGGACCGAACAGCCCGACGATCGAGACGCCGCCGGAGTCGCCGACGACCAGCGAGTGGCCGCCGTCCGCCGGGCCGCCGTACCAGGCGTTCGCCATCGCCTCCTGGACGTGGTGCGCGGTGACCGCCGCCGTCCAGCCCTCCGGGTAGTGCGCCTGCCCGGGCGCCCCCACCGGGCGCCTCCAGCGGGACGGGAACGCGGCGATCGGGGCGTCCGCGGCGATGCCGTCCGCGAGGTGCCAGGTGTCGTACGTCCGGACCACGCCGTTCGGCTCGGTCACCGGCTGCGGTCCGGACGCCGTCCGCTCCGCCCGCGGCGGGGGCGTGGCCGCCCCGTCGGACGTGAACGTCTGCCAGCCGGGGTTCCGCAGGGCGGCCGGCAGCGCGTCCTGCGGGCCGACGGGCGCGGTCTCGGCAGGCGCGGTCTCGGGCGCGGTCTGCTGCCCCTCCGCTCCCCCGGCCGGTGCGGGCCCGGATCCGGGCTCGTCGGAGGCCCGGACGGTGTGCGGTATCTCGCCGAGGGTGCGCTCCGGCCGGGAGAGCTGGGACGGGAAGGTCTGGCCCGGGGCCCCGAAGAAGTCGACGATCAGGTCGTTCTCGGTCCGGACCCTGATCCGGATCCCGCCGACCGTCACCTCGTCGGCCGGAGCCGCCGGGGCGGGCCGCTCGTCCATCGCCTTCTGCACGGCGTGCATGGCGTCCAGGCGGGTCCATGCGGACGGCAGGCCGACGTTGACGCCGTCCTTGACCCCCGGGGCGAACCTCGGCCAGCCGTTCGGCGTGTCCGCTCCCAGCTGGGGCAGGGTCGCCGGACGCTCGCCCGTTCCGGGCGTGCCGGGCGCACGCAGCGGCGGCACCTCGGGGCGCGGGTCGCCGTGGGGCGTCCAGTCCGAATCCCCGGCGTGCCAGCCGGCCAGGCCGAGGAGCTCGGAGAGCGGCATCCGGTCCGGGTCGGCGAGGTCCGGCAGGTAGGTGCGCAGGTCGAGGTCCCGGGTGCCGGCGTCTGCGGCGAGGGGGACGCTCAGCCCGTCCCTGGCCGCGACCTTCGTGAACTCGATCTCGAACCGGGCCGGCGGATCGCCCTCGCCCGAGTGCAGGCGGACGTACGCCTCCGCGGCGTTGCGCACCGCCATCTGATGGCGCACGACCGTGATCTGCGGCGTCCCGGGCGGGAAGTCCAGGTGCACCTTGGCGGTGAGGAGCAGGCCGGTCTGGCCGGCGGCGAAGCGGACGTGCTGGACGACCGCCCGGCGGCTCCCGAAACTCATCGAGCCGGGGGAGGACTTCGCGGTCACCTCCTTCCAGTCCCACCGGGTGATCGGCTGCTCGGCCGTCGGGCGGTGGACGAGGTGGAGCCCGTCCCGGGTGATCCCCTCGATCCGGACGCCGCGCGCCTCGCCCACCCAGTGCTCGTCACCGTCGCCCCGGGGCCGGGGGTCGCGCCGGGCCGCGTACGCCGCCTCCACGGCGGAGAGGACCTCGTGCGGCGTCCAGCCCTTGGGGTACATCGTGTGCGGCGCCTCGGCCGCGCTGCGGTGCCAGCGGGTGTCGAAGGTCGACAGCGGCGATCCCGGGGCGACCTTCGGGTCGAGGAACCACGCGGTCGCCCGATAGGTGCCGTTCTCGTTCTCGCGCTGCGGAGGGCCGATCATGAGGCCCTTGGCCATGGCGGCCGCCACGGGCGGCGCGTGGTGCGCACCGGTGAGGGTCTGCCGGTCGCCGTAGCGGGCGTGGTCCTCCGCGCCCAGCGCGAAGGTGCGCTCCACCGGGCGCATCGGCTGGAAACTCGGGGTCGCCAGGCCGCCCTGGTCCTCGGACGGCCGGAAGGAGGTGAACTCCCCGCCCGTCACCCGGCCCTCGATCCGCACCCCGCCGTACTCGCCCACCCAGCGGTACGAGCCGGGCCCCTGCTCGGTGACCAGCCCGGTGCGACGGGCACTGTGGTAGGCCTGCTCGGCCGCGTACACCGCGTCGTCGGACGTCCAGTGCGCGGGGAACATGGTCCGCGTCCGACGGGGCGGCTCCTCGCCGTCCGGCTCCGGGCGGCGCGCGGGCACCGCGAGGTCGCCGGCCAGTCCGTGGCTGCGCACCCGCTCGGGGCCGGGATCGCGGTCGGCGACCTTGAACGTGCCGTTGCGGTGCTCCGAGTCCTGGATCCGTTCCGGCCGGGGGCGGTCGGAACCGGGCGCGGGGTACAGGTGTCCCCCGCTGCCGTCCGACGGGCCGTACAGGGCCGCACGGCGGACGTCCTCGCCGAAGGCCGCCCTGGACGGCGGGCCGCCGCGGTCGGCCGGGCCACCGGGGAGGTCGAACAGCGGGTCGACGACGGCGCCGAGTTCCCGCAGGTAGCGGACCGGGAGCCCCGGGGCGGCCAGCTCGGCCGCGGCGGCCCCCCGGTGGTCCTGGTCCACGAGGGGCAGGCCGGACCGGTCCAGGTACGGGGTGCCCATGAGCGCGTTGTCCTGGTAGACGGGCCGCGGGCCGCCGGTCGCCTCGCGGTACTCGTCGGGGAGGCCGAGGGCGTGCCCGAGCTCGTGGGCGAGCACCCGCTCGGTGGTGCCGACGCTCCACTCCGTCAGGCTCTCCCGGGCGAAGACCGGGTGGACCGTGACGGTGTGGTGGGCGTCCTCCCGTCGGTCGGTGAACTCCACCTCGACCCGCAGCAGGTCCCCGCCGGGAAGCCGCTGCCCCCGGTTGAACTGCTCGTCGACACCGCGCCGGGCCCGGTCGCGCAGGCCGTCCAGCCTGGGGTCGTCCTGACCCGACGCGCCGAGCGGCGAGGTGTCGAGGTGCACCCGCAGCTTCAGCACCGTCTGGGTGTCGCCGTCGGCCAGCCGGATCCGGCCGGCCTCGAACGACTGCAAGGAGCGCTCCCCGACCCTCGCCAGGAACGCGTCGGAGGGCGGCCGGACCTCCGCCGTGGCGAGGACCTGGTGCGGCCGGTTCTCCCGGCCCGACGGCCGGAGCCCGTGGTCGCCGGGGACGCCCTCGATACTGCTGATCAAACCGTCCGTGATCCGGACCGCGATGCCGGCGCCGGCGAACTTGCCCTTCAGGCGCACCGCCCCCTTCGGGGGGAGGCCGCCGTCCGTCCTCGCCTCCGCCTGCCTGCGGACCTGGTCGGCCGCGAACAGCACGTCGTCGGCGGTCCAGTGCGACGGCAACCCGCGGTGCGGCCGGGTCCAGGCCTCGTCGGTGAAGTGCCCGCGCAGCGATTCCCGTTCCTGCCCCATCCGGTCCACGGTCCGGGGCGGCTGCTCGTCGGGGCGGGGCGGACCGGGCTCGCGCAGGCTGCCGGGCACGGGCTTCGGCAGGCTTTCCGCACGGACCGGGTCCAGCACGGAGGCCGGCGCGTGCCGCTCCAGCAGGCCGCGCAGGCCGTCCGGCCCCGCCGCGTCCAGCAGCGGGCCCAGGTGCCGCGCCAGGTCGTGGTCCGTGTCGTCGTCGATCCTCGCGCTGCTGAACGCGTCGTCCGGGTCGTCGGTGAACCGGAGCCGCAGGTCCAGGACCGTCCCGTCGCCGGCCTGCCGGGAGACGTACTGCTGGGCGAGGACCCGGAGGCGCTCGTGCGCGTAGTCCAGCTGCACGAACGACAGCGGCTGCGTCGGCTCCAGGTGGAGCCGGGCGGTGACCTGAAGGCCCTCCTGGCCGTTGTCGAACAGCACCCGCCGGACGGTGACCGGGCGGGTCCCGCCGTCCAGCGGGAGGGCGACCGGCTCGGAGCGCGTGGTGACGGCCGCGTCGTCCCAGCGGCGGTACCCGGTGTGCGGCTGGAGGTCGGCCGGCCGGTGGGTCAGGATCGCGCCGTCCCGGCTGAGCCCCTCGATCCGGACGCCGTGCGCCTCGCCGATCCAGTGCTCCGTCCCGTCCTCGCCCACCGGCGTGCTACGGCGGACCGGGCTGTCGTAAGCCGTCCGCGCCGCCCGGTCCGCCCGGTCGGGCGACCACTTCCTGGGGTAGAGCACCGTCTCCGGCGCGTCCGCCGACGTGCGCCAGCGGCTCGGCAGGGCCGCCTCCGAGGAGCCCGGCAGCAGGTTCGGGTCCAGGAACCAGACCTTCGCCCGGCTGGTGCCGTTCGGGTGGTCGGAGCCCTTGACCGGCACGACCTGGATGCCGGAGGCCCTCTGCTCGGCCGTACCGAGCCGGTGGTGGACCCCGGTCAGCGCCCGTCGGTCGCCGGGCGCCACGGGCTTGCCGAGCGCGGCCGCGTGGTCGGGCACGGGCCGGTTCGGGGCGTAGGGCGGCGGGTTCAGCCCGCTCTGGTCGTCGGAGGGGCGGAACGAGGTGATCGCGCCGCCGGTCGCGTCGCCCTCGATCCGCACGCCGGCGTACTCGCCCGTCCAGTGGACGGGGCCCGGGCCCCCTGGCCCGGCTGTCAGATACGCCTGCTCGGCGGCGTACACGGCCTCGTCCGCGTTCCAGTGCGGAGGGAAGAGGGTGCGGGCGGCGGTACCGCCGCCCGACGGCGGCACCATGCGCAGTGATCCGTTGGGGTTCTCCTGGTACTTCGCGCCCGGGTGGGCCCGGTCGAAGCCCGGCGTCAGCAGGTGGCCGTCGTCGCCGCCCGGCCGTCCGTACAACGCGGCGTCGCGGACCTGCGGTCCGACCGCGGGACGCGGCGGAAGGCCCGTGGCGGCCCGGCTCTCGGGCCGGTGCTCGCCGGGCTGCCCGTCCCGGTCGCGGTCCGGGGTGAACGCGCCCTCGACGGCGGTGCCCACGGCGCGCAGGCCGTCCGGGAGCGGGCCCCGCGCGGCCCGGTCCGTGCCGGTCCCCTGGTAGACCTCCCGGTTGCCGTCGCGCAGACCGAGCACCCGTCCGATGTCGTGGCTGACCACCTCCCGGCTGACCCGCGTCCCCCAGTTGCCCTCGTCCTGACGGACGGTGCCGTCGTGCAGCCGCACCGTGTGGTGGGCGGTGCCGGGGGAGTCGACGAACTCGACCCGCACCCGCAGCACGCTGCCGTCGGGCAGCCGGTGGCCGTTGTTGTAGGCGTCGGCGACGCCGTCCAGGGCGCGGCGCTGCAGGGCGGCGACCCGCTCCGTCGGCTGCCGCAGGCTCGTACTGTCAAGGTGCAGCCGCAGGACGAGTTCGGTGGCCCGCTCCCCGGTGGGCAGCGTGCCGCGCCGGGCCTCGTAGGGCCGCAGCGGGGAAGCCGCCTCGGTGGTGGGCCGGGGGCCGGCGGGCGGGTTGACCTGCGTCGCGGCGTAGCCCGGCCGGAGGTCCGAGCCGGCGACGGGCGGCGGCACGGGCGCGGTCACCTGCTGACCGGAGTCGGTCACCGGCTCGGCCTGGGGCTGGGGCTGAGGCTGAGGCTGAGGCTGAGGCTCGGGCTGGGACTGGGTGTGGGTCTGGCTCTGACTCTGGGTCTGGGTCTGGGCCGTCTGGGTCTGGGCCGTCTGGTCCTGCTGGGCGGTGTGCTCCTGCGGGAGTGACGCGAGCGACGCGTTCCGCTCCTGCGGATTGGGCTGGACGGACGCCCCGTCGAGACCGACGGAGGAGGTCGACGAGGTGACGACGCGGTCCCCGGTGAGGCCGGCGGTCTGCTGCTCGACCGACGGCCCGCCCGGTGACAGGGACGGCCCCTGGTGCGCGGCGGCGGACGCCGTGGCCGGGGCGGACGTCTCGGCCGGGGCGGTCGCCGCGATCGGGGCGGACCTCTCGGGCGCGGTGGACGTCGTGGACGCGGCGGACGGGGCCGCCGTCTCGGACGTCGTACGGACCGGCGCGGCCGGGGCGACCTCGCCGGCCCCCGGGTTCTGCGCCCCCGGCCCCTGGCTGACGGTCGGGCGGTTCGGGGACTGGCCCTGGCCCGGAGTCTGGTTCGCGGCCTGGTTCGGAGTCTGGGTCTGGTTCTGCGAGGGGTTCGGGGACTGGTTCTGGCCCTGCGTCTGGGTCTGCCCCTGAGTCTGGGTCTGCCCCTGCGCCTGGCCCTGCTGCGGCCGGGCGGTCTCCCCGGTCCTCCCGGGCGCGTTCGGTGCGTCGCCCTGGTGCGACACGGTGGCGACCGGCGCGGGCGCCGGCATCCAGCCGTCGAAGACCTCCTCCAGCCGGGCGTGCCCGAACGCCTCCCGGAACAGTGCCGCGTACTCCTCCTGGGCGGACGTGTCGCTGTACGTGTCCTCGATCTGGCCCCGGCCGAAGGCCTCCCGGATCAGCGCCCGGTTGGCGTCGGCGTCGTTCCCGAAGATGTCCTCCAACTCGGCGTCGCCGTAGGCACGCCGGAAGGCCGAGGCGACGTCGCCGTCCGCCTCGCCGTGGGCGCCGCGCGAGAAGCCGAGCAGGTGCTCGCCCGCCCCTGACGACCCCTCGCCGCCCGGGCCGAGCTGCGGTCCGAGCCGGGGCACCAGGAGCGGGGCGGGGTTGCCGGAGAGGTTGCTCAGCACCGCCAGGATGGTCAGCGGGTGGTAGGGCGGGAAGTACTTGGACTGGCCTTCGCCGATCGCCTTGAACTGGGTGTCCTGGACCCAGGTCATGTACCGCTGCATCATCGGCGCCGCGGCGTGGTGCAGACCACGGGCCATCAGGCCCATCGCCATGCCCGAGCCGAAGGTGGCGAGCGTGGTGGTGAACTCGTGCTTGTCGGTGAAGAGCAGGTTGTAGAAGCCCTCGGTGAGGTTGCCCTGGACGCCCTCCTTGAGCTGCTCGCCGACCGCGTAGCCGAGGTGGAACATCCGGTTGCCCTGCGTCATGTGCTCGCCGACGTCCACCAGTCGGTCCGCGAGCGCGCCGACGCCGCGTTCGGCGAGGTTGTGGCCGCTCTTCTCCATGACCTCGCGCAGGCCCGCGCTCAGCGCGGCGTGGTCGACGCCGTTCTTGCCCCAGCCCTTGACGAAGGTCTCGCCGAACTCCTTGCCCAGGTTCCGGGCGGCGGTCTCGCCGATCTTCTCCTTGAGGTGCTTCTCGAAGGACTGGGTCATCCGCTCGACGAACTTGTCGGCCGCGGCCTTGCCGAAGCCGTGGCGCAGGAGGTTGTCCGAGGACTCCAGCAGCGTGCCGAGGTCGCGGGCGAAGGCCCGGGACGCCGACTTCTCCAGCCAGCTGCCGGTGCCCTCGGCCGCCGCCTTCTTCGCCGTGACGCCGGCGAGGTTCTCCAGCGTGCCGGTCCCGCTCTTGGCCGCTCCCTTGAGGCCGGCCTTCAGCGCCTCGTTCAGCGCGGCCCGGTCGCCGTGGATCATGAAGTCGGACAGCTTGTCGGCCGCCACCCGGCCGCCGGTCTTGCCGAGCAGCCGGCCGAGCAGCTTGCCGAGGCCCATCCCGATCAGGTTGAGCGGACCGGAGATCACACCGCCGATGACGCCGAACAGGACGGCCTGCTTGAGGGCGTCCTTGTCGATCTCCTTGCGGTTCCCCTGGCCGATCTGGATGCCCTGGATGATCAGGTCCATGGTCAGGCCGCTCATGATCCCCGCGAAGGTGTGCAGCAGGATCGTCTTGAACAGGAACTTCATCAACGTCGTCAGCACCGCGCGGGTGAAGATCGTCTTCAGGGTGATCCCGGCGAGGCTGGCGCCGAAGGTGAACGGCGCCCAGAGGATGGCCAGCGCGATCTCCAGCAGCAGCTGGACGAGCTGGGCGATGGCCATCCACTTGGTGTACTCGGCGGCCGTGGCCACGTCGTCGGCGCACTTCGCGAGCGCCGTGGCGGTCTTGGTCGCCGTGGCGATGTAGTCCGCCGCGCCCTTCTCGCCGATGAACTGGCTCATCTGCTCGGAGAACTCCCGGGCGGCCTGGCCCTCGAACTGCTGCCGCGCCTTGACCGCGACCTCGGCGATCAGCCGCCGCAGCTCCGGCAGGTCCCTCGCGAGCTTCTGGTAGGCGTCCCGGACCTCGCGCAGATCGCCTTCCCGGATCTCCGGCCAGGGCATGCCGGTGACCTTGGAGAAGAAGTCCGCCGTCGTCTTGTCGACGACGATCGACGAGTAGGGCACGTGGATCAGCCTGCCGTTTCCGGTCGTTCCAGGGGTGGTGCGAAGCCTGCCGGTACCTGACGGCTAGCCGTGGTTGGCGATCTCGGTGGCGAGGTCGTCGGCGCGGTCGAGCTTGTCGGCGAGCTTCTCGCCGTTCTCGCCGACCGTGCCGACCACCTCACGGACCTTCTTGATCAGCTCGGTCAGGTTGGTGGTCGGGTCGTCGATCTGCTCGTGGTACTGCTTGCCGATCTCGTCGCTGCCGCCGACCGTCTTGTTGACCCGGTTGATGATCTCGACCTCGGCCTCGATCTCCTTCAGGAGGTTCTTGAGCTCGGTGAACTCGGCGAAGGCCTTCTTCATGTACTCGGTCTTCGCGAGCACGTTGGCGTCAGCCACCGAATTCCTCCTGCTTGCGGGTCTTCTTCTTCTCGACGTCGTCCGCGTAGCCGGGGCGCATCGCCCACAGCGGCTCCAGCAGGTCGTCCAGGTCGCTGCCGCCGGTCATCGACAGGCGCAGGGTGTCGCCGATGCCCTCGAACTCCCGGATCCGGGCGGCGACCTGCTCCCCCACCTTGGCGCGGGCCTCGTTGAGGAGGTCGGTGAGCAGCGCGCCGAGTTCGGCCGGGGCCTTGTCCCGGTAGCCGGTGGTGTGGAAGGTCAGCGCGAGGACCTGGCCCTGGGGGCCGACCTTCACCGTCACCAGGCGGTCCTTGGAGGTGACGGAGGCGGTGAGCTTCTCCAGCTCCGCCTGCGTCTCCTCGGCCTTGGCGAGCTGGTCGCGCATCGCCTCCATGGTCTGGGCGATCTGGTCCGCGAAGGGATTGCTCATGTGTCGTGCTTCCTCGTCGTTTCGTTCCGGTCGGGGTGGTGCGCCGGCCCTGTCGGACCGGCGCACCGGCGTCGGTGGCCCCGGTCTCAGCGGCCGATGACGCCCTCGACGGCTCCGCTCTCGGTGCCCCAGACCTCTTCGTCCTCGGCCAGCCAGGTGGTGCGCTGGCGGTCCTTCTCGTTGCCGCCCGCACCGGCGCCGCCGCCCATGCCGGGCGGCATCATCGGCGGCATGGCGCCGCCGGAGCTGGTGGCCACCTGGCGGCCGGTCAGCGCCGCCTGTTCGGCCGCCGCGGCGCGGGCCGCGCGCTCGGCCGCCATGCGCTCGGTGGCCGCCTCGGCCGCGGCCTTCAGTCCGCTCGGGTCGCCGCCGGCGGCGAGGCCCCGCGCGCTCGTCCCGCCGACGGCGCCGGTGATCGGGGAGATCCCGCCCGGTCCCGTGAGGAGGGACCCGCCCGAGCCGCCGCCGGCGGAGCCGAGCAGGCCGACACCGCCGAGGCCCGACGCGCCGAGGCCGAAGTCGTTGGGCGCGAGCAGGTCGTCCTCGGCGCTCAGGTAGCTGTGGCCGAGGTCGTCGATGATCTGCCGGCTCTCGGAGACGGGGTTGCCGCGGCCGTCCAGGAGGGTGCCGTCCGGGGCGATGGTGTAGTCCCGGCCGACCACCATCGGGTTGCCGCGGTTGTCCAGGACGGGCCGGCCCTCGCCGTCCACCACCCGGCCGTCCTCGGTGACCCGGGAGCCGGTCGGCACCACGACGTTCCGGCCGCCGGAGCCGCCGGTACCGCCGCCGACGCCACCGGTCCAGCTGCCGCTCCCGGGGCCGCCGCTCCCGATGCCGCCGAGCAGGTCGGGGACGTGCACGCCCGGGCCGGGGCCGCCCGTCCCGCCGCCCGGCAGGGTCGTTCCGCCACCCGGGAGGATCGGTCCGCTGCCGCCGCTGCCGCCACCGGTGACGATCTCGGGCGGCTTCACGCCGCCGGGAAGGCTGGTGGGCGGCTTGGTGCCCCCACCGCCACCGCCGCCGGTGTTCCCGCCGATGCCGCCGATCCCGCCGATGCCCCCGGTGCCACTGCCACCGGATCCGCTGCCGCCGGTGCCACCGCCCCCGGCGCCGCCGTCGAGCTTGAACTCCTTGTTGCCGGGGCCGCCGCCGAGGTCGTTCTTCAGGTTGAGGTCGTCCTTGCCGCCGGTGCCGCCCCCGCCGGTGCCGCCCCCGCCGGGCGGGGCGTCCACCTTCGGCGGGACGGGCGGCGGCATCCGCAGGGCGACCCGGGGGTGGTTGCTGTTCATCTGGTTCAGGAGTCTGGTGTAGGCCGATTCGAGGAAGATCAGCGCTCTACCCGCCTCGTTGTCCAGCGGCCGAGCGAGGTTGGCCAGCCAGATCTCCTTGCCCCGGACGACGACCTTCTCCCAGAACTCCTTCGTCTGCGGGTCACCGAACGGGGACGCGGTCACCTTGAAGGTGAGGTCCCCGTGCCCGTCCGCGGACGCGATGTCGCTCGACTTGAGGTTCGCGTCGTAGGTGGCCTTGGCCACCGTGTCCTTCCGCCAGCGGACCTCGACCGAGGCGTCCTTGAAGGCGTCGGCCACGGCGTCCTGGAGGGCGTTGGCGGGGTGGGCCAGTCGCATCTGGCGCCACTGGTGGAAAGCCATCTCCAGGGTGGACAGGACGTCCAGCAGAGGATTGACCATCCCGCCCAGCGCATTCTTGACGCCGTTGTCCGCCAGTTGGCGCTGGAAGCTGGTGATCTCGCCGTGGAAGGCACCGAGCACCGTGTGGAACGCTCCTGCGGCACTGCCCTGCCAGTCCCCGTCCGGAGCGTCGACCTCGTCGACCCAGGTCTTGCTCCTGGTGACCCACTCCTCAAGGAACTTGGAGGCGCGCTCGTGGGCCTCGGCCACGCGCCCGAAGGCGGCCACGTCGAACCGGTCGTTGGCGAACGGCGGATTCCGCAACGGGCTGATGACCTTGAGGAACTCGTGCTGCCACCGGTCGAACGGCGAACCCGCGTTGAGGGTCGAGTAGTCGAAGTTGACCCCGTAGACGTAACTGCCGCGGTAGTCCTCGTTCTCGTACGTGAAGTGGTAGTTCCACCCCCACCAGGCGTCGTGCGGCATGCCCTTGCTGTCGGACGTCTTCCACTCGTGGTAGACGGTCGCGTCCCCCATCCCGTCGCCGGGCGTCCACTTGACGTCCTTACCGGCGACCGCGCCGCGGTCGACGAGACTGGTCTGGGTCGACGACGCGAAGATCGCGACGGCGTCCTCGTACTTGCCCACGGTGAACCCCTTCGACTGGACCGGCGCGGTCGTATCGGATCGGATCGGCCCCGGAGGGTCGGTGGTGCGGGCCGGCCTGCGCCTGGACCGGCCCGCGTGAGGGCACTGCGGCCGGGGTCAGCGGCCCCCGGCGCCGGGAACGACGTTGTTGAGCAGGTACATCAGCTCGGCCACGCTGATGGCGTCCTCCTCGCCGTTCTGCAGGATGAGGTCGGCATCCTTGAGGTCCAGCTTCATGTCCGTGGCCTGCTTGTTGATGGTTCCGAAGCCGGCGTTGACCGCGCCGAAGTAGTTCTTGAACGCGGTGGCGAGGAGCCCGACGGACGGAGCACTCGCGCTCGGGTTCCCCGCCAGCAGGTGCGACGGGCGTCCCGTGCTCGTCGTGCCGCCGTCGGTCGCGTAGAGACCGATGTCGAGGACGTACGAGTTCTGCGTGAACCCGTCGATGAGTGCCTGGAGCTTCTGGTTCGCGAAGTCCGCGACATAGCCTTCGGTGATCTTGGTGACGCCGTGTCCGTCACCGGTCTCGTTCTCTGCCATGACGTGTCAGTCCCGTCCGTCGGTCGTCAGCCGATGCCCCGGCCGGCCTCGAAGTCCGCGCTCCAGAGGATGTGGTGGATCTTCGCGAGGTCCTGGGTGGCGGAGTTGATGTCACCGATCATCACCCCGTCCTTCGTACGGAGGGCCTCGGAGAGGTTCTCCGCGGCGGTGGAGAAGACACCGAGGAGGGGACCGCCGTAGTAGCTGTCCAGCTTCTGCTTGGTGATGCGCATCGCGTCCTCCATCTGCTCGGCCGTGTCGCTGAGGTACTGGATGGCGGCCTCGACGCCCGCGTGCTCGACGAACACTTCGCTGACTCCCGTTTCGTTGGAGAGGGGGAACGGCCGGGCAGCGCGCCCGGACCGGTGGGACTTCGGTTTCGGTCGCCTACTTGGGCGGGTTCAGGGCGTCCTTGATCGGGTCGTACCCGTCGGGGCTCTTGTTGGCGACCGACAGGGCGTTCTCCTCGGCGGCGTTGAAGGTGTTCTCACCGGCCGCCAGCTTGCCCAGGAAGTCGTTGTAGAGGCCGATCACCTCCTGGTACTTCCGCTGCCAGTCCCCGATCTTCTGCACGAAGACGACACTCGACTTGGCCTGGAACTTGGTCTCCAGCTCCTGGATGCTCATGTCGATGTCCCGCTTGACGCCCTCCATGACCCCCATCTGCGACTCGATGGTGCTCTTCACGGCCTGGATGGAGGCCGGATCCGCCTTCGTGACGGCATTCGGGTTCGTGCTGTTGGCCATCGCGGTCCCTCTCGCGTCGGACGTCTCTCTGGTGGGCCCGCCGCACGGGCGGGCCCACCAGGCTGAACGGCCCCGGGGGTCCGGCCGGTTCAGCGCCCCCCGCGGACGGCGGCGGACCGCCTCAGCGCGCGCACTTGCCGTCGGTCGCGGGCGGCTGGACGAGCCCCGTCCCGGTGAGCGCCGCCGGGTCCAGGCTCGGTCCGGCCGGCAGCAGCGCCAGCAGCCGGCTCGGGACGGCCACCGGGGCGGCCCCGGCGTAGCCGAGGCGTTCGACGGCGTCCGGGGTCATCGGGAACCGCACCCCGTTGTCGGTGACCAGGTACAGCGTCGAGCCCTGACCGCCCCCGGACAGGGACCGCACCAGCGCGCCGCCGCCGGGCCGGACGACGATCCGGTCGGCGGGGGTGCAGCTGGGGACGACGCCCGGCTCGGCCACCGGCGGCAGGCCGAGGACGGCGGTGGCGTCCGGCATCCGCAGGTCGACCTCGCCCGCACCGGCGGCGGGCAGCCCGGCGCAGAGTGCCTGCCCGGGGCCGGGGGTGGCCAGCACCGGGGGCCGTTCGGGCAGGCCGGCCGGTGCGAGTTCGGCGGTGACGGCGGTGGGCGCGGAGTGGGCGGCGAGGTCGGCGGCGCCGACCGGGGCGGTGGCCACCGCGCCGCCGCCGTAGGCCTCCTTCTGGGTGCGCGGGTCGCCCTGGAGGAGGGCGAGCAGGGTGGCGCCGACCGGCACCAGCCCCTGGCCGGTGAGGACGAAGCGGTCCTCGCCGCTGCCCGCGAACAGCTGGCCGACCCTGGTGGGCCGTCCGGAGAGGTCGGGCCCGGCCGTGCCCCGGCCCGGCAGGTCCGGGGAGCGCAGGTCGGGCCCGGCGGCGAAGGTCTGGAGGAAGGCCGCGGTCACGGGGACGGGCACGGCCGCCGTGTAGCCGAGCGCGCGCACGGCGCCGCCCTGGACGTCCAGCGCGTGGCGGCGGCCGTACCGGAGCAGCTGCGGGGCGCCGTCGGGGGCGGCCACCAGCACGGCCCGGTCACCGATGGAGCCGTTCCCCGGCCGGGAGCCGACGGCGAGCGAGAGCAGCGGCGCGGGCCTCCCCCCGGACGCGCCGACGGCCTGGACCGTGCAGGCGAGCCAGTCGGAGCGGTCCAGCGAGGCGGGCGCGGGCAGGCCGTCGGGGGCTCCGACGATCCCGACCGGGCCGCCCCGGTCGGTGCCCTCCAGGGAGCGGCGGGAGACCTCGTCGACCTTCAGCTGGTCGCCCGCCAGCAGCCGGGCACTGGCCTGGTTCAGGACGGGGTGCAGCAGCCCGCCGGCGTAGAGGTAGCGGGTGCCGGTCTCCTTGACCACCACCACGGTGCCGGGTTTGCGCCAGCCGGTCGCGCCACCGGGCTTGACCAGTCCGTAGACGCCCGCGCCGACGCCGACCAGCAGGGCGATCGCCAGACCGATGGCGATGCCCCGGTTGGTCCGGCCGACCGGGCTGTCGGGGGCGTCCGGCTCGGCCCGCAGCATGCCGGCGGAGACCCGGCCCGTCACGAAGAGGTGGGCCTGTACCTGGTCACGGCGGGACTGCATGCGGTGGTCCTCCTGCGGGGCGTGGCGGCCGGTACGGACGGCGGGCCCGGCCGTCGTCGGCCCGTGCGGTGGGCCCCGGCCGGGCGGGCCCCTGTCGGGGGCGGCTCAGCCGCCGAGCCCCCGCATGGTCCGGTAGAAGCCGAGGACCTGGAGGGCGAGGGGCAGCAGCGCGATGGCGGCCAGCGAGTGCGTCAGGTCGCCGGCCCGGCCCCAGTACGGCAGCAGGCGCCGCCCCGGGACGGTCCAGGCGACGACGGCCAGCCCGAGGGCGGCCAGCAGCAGTACGGCGAACAGCACGAGCCGCCCCGTGCGGTCGCTGTCCAGGCCGATCCGCGCGGCCAGCAGGGTCAGGCCCAGCACGCCGGGGAGCAGCACGGCGAGCCGCTGGCGGATGCTGCCGATGTCCCGGGCGTGCAGCAGGAGCAGCGCCGACAGGTCGGCGGCCATCACCGGTGTGCCCCAGCCGGTGTCCCCGACCCCGGCCAGGACGACGAGCGCCGCCGCGCAGACGGCGCCGACGGCCGTCAGGAAGGCGGACAGGTAGCCGTCGGCGACCGTGCTCCGGGCGAGCACGTCCTCGGCGGGGAAGGGCTCGATCTCCTCCTGGAGCTCGTCCGCGTTGCGGGGCAGCGCGGGCAGCCGCAGGCCGGAGAGCTTGAAGGCGAGGCCCGGCACGAAGGCGCCCAGCAGCACCGCGGCGGCGGCGACCAGCGCGGCGATGCCGGTCACGGCCATGCCGCAGGCGGCCAGCGCCCCCGCGCCGAGGACGAGCACGGCGGCCACCAGCAGGCCGGGGAAGAACGCGCCGCCGCCGACCGCGACCAGCGCCACCACCGCGCCGCCCACCGCCGCCGATCCGCCGGCGAGCAGCCGGGTCGGGCCGTCGAGTCCGGGCACCAGCGCGGCCGCGGCGGCCGCGTACGCGACGGCGGCGGTGCCCAGCGCGGTGCCGGCCGGCGCGTCGCCGACCGCGCGGGAGGCCGCGGCGGCGCCACCGAACAGCAGCAGGGCGGCGACGGCCGCGCAGACGCAGCGCACGCCCTCGGGTCCGGGCAGGGCCAGCAGCAGCAGGCCGCCGACGAGCGCGAGCAGGGTGAGGGCGAGGGCCAGGTGGTGGGTGACGGCGGGGCGCCAGGAGTCGCCGCGGGCGATCACGCCGGTGCGGACGCCGTCCACCAGGTCGTCGAAGTGCACCTCCGGCAGGGCGTCCCGGCGCGGGCGCAGGAACAGCTCCTCGCCGTCGCGGACGGCGAGGGCCTCCAGGGTGAGCTCCTCGTCGAAGGGTTCGCCGCCGAGGCGCTGGAGCACCCAGCCGTCGTGCTCGACGCCGCTCTCCTCGACGGCCGTGCCCGCGTAGCCGACCACGGTCGGCATCAGGTCGGCGAGGACGACGTCCCCGGGCACGGCCAGTTCGAACGCGGCCTCGGGTGCGCGGAATCTCAGCCTGCACAGTCCGGTCGCCGCCACTGCACCGCTCACCTGTCGTGCCCCTCCTCCGCCGGGCCGGGCCTGGCCGGTCTCCCACAGGCCACTACGGGCGGCGGGGGCCCGGCGGTTCACTGGGCCGGACCCGGCCGTCCGCCGGGCCCGGATGAACCGCGCGCGGAGTGCGGGCCGTAGGCCAGGGTGCGGTCCCCGTGCCGCCGCCACCCGGTCCGGGCGGGTCCCGGCCGGGCCGCCCGGCGGTCCGCCCGCCCCGGGGAGGCGCAGTGAGAGGAGAGCCCCGTTGAGTGTGGTCGTGGTCGACCGTCCGCCCCGGCGTCCCGGACCGGAGATGCCGGACGGGGAGATCCAGCTGCAGGAGCCGCCCGGCCTGCCGGAGCCGCAGAGCGGGATCTCCCAGATGCTCACGATGGCCCCGATGGCGCTCAGCTCGCTCTCGATGGTGATGATCTTCCTCAACCCGAACGGCGGGGGCGGGCCGCTCCAGTACGTCGCGATGGGCATGATGGGCCTCTCCGCGGTCGGCATGCTGGTGACCCAGCTCATCCGCAGCTCCGGGGACCGCAAGCGGCAGCTGCGCGGGGAGCGCCGCGACTACCTGCGCTACCTCGCCCAGATGCGCCGCCAGGTCCGCCGGCACGTCGTCAACCAGCGGCTGGCGCTGGCCTGGCGCCACCCCGGGCCCGGCACGCTCGCCTCGCTGGTGCGCACCTCCCGGCTCTGGGAGCGGCGCT
Organism: Kitasatospora sp. NPDC002965; assembly: GCF_040611255.1. Classification (NCBI taxonomy): domain Bacteria; kingdom Bacillati; phylum Actinomycetota; class Actinomycetes; order Kitasatosporales; family Streptomycetaceae; genus Kitasatospora; species Kitasatospora sp. NPDC002965. The sequence continues at coordinate 26,343 of NZ_JBEXNT010000120.1, forward strand.
CCTCCCACCCGGACTTCGGCGACGTACGGATCGCGACCGGGCCGCAGCGGCTGGCGGTGCGGCTGGCCCCGCTGGCCACCAAGCCGATCGAGGACCTGGAGCCGCTCTGCGCGCACGCGCTGCGCCGCTTCATCCACGCGTACGGGTCGATCGCCGGGCAGCCGATCGCGGTGCACGTGCGCGGCTACGCCCAGGTGCTGGTGCGGTGCGCCGCCCCGGAGGACCAGGACGACGGCGGAGCCGACGAGCCCGATCGGGAGCCGGCCCGCGCGCTGGCCCGGGCGATGCTCGCCCAGCTCGCCTTCTTCCACGCCCCGGACGAGCTGCGGATCGCCGCCGCCGTCGCGCCCGAGCGACGCGCGGACTGGTCCTGGCTCAAGTGGCTGCCGCACGCCCTGCACCCGACCGAGACCGACGGTGCCGGGCCGGTCCGCCTGGTGGCCGGCTCGATGGTGGAGCTGGAGCAGCTGCTGGGGCCGGAGTTCGCCGAGCGCCCGCCGTACGAGCCGGAGGCGCAGCCCGCGCGCGACGAGCCGTTCACGGTGATCGTGCTCGACGGCGTCCGGCTGTCCTCCGGGAGCCGGGCCGCGCTGGCCGGCTACCGCAACGCCGTCCTGCTGGACGTCGGCGAGGCGCTGGAGTGGAAGCACAACCGGTTCCGGCTGCGGCTGCGGATCACCGGCGGCGAGCTGGAACTGGTCGGCGCCGACCGCAACCGCAACGACGAGGTCACCCCGCTCGGGCGCCCGGACGCGCTGGAGGTGCCCGCCGTCCGCCGGTTCGCCACCACGCTGGCGCCCTTCCGGCTGGGCGACTCGGTGGACACCGCCGAGCCGCTGAACACCGACTTCGACCTGACCGCCCTGCTCGGCATCCGCGACCTCCACCAGCACGACGTCCGCCGGGCCTGGGCGGACCGCGGGCGGACGAGCCGGCTGCGCGTCCCGCTCGGGCTCGGCGCCGACGGCTCCCCCGTCGACCTCGACCTCAAGGAGTCCGCGCAGGGCGGCATGGGCCCGCACGGCATGCTGATCGGCGCCACCGGCTCCGGCAAGTCCGAACTGCTGCGCACCCTCGTCCTCGCGCTCGCGCTGACCCACTCCTCGGAGACGCTCAACTTCGTCCTGGTCGACTTCAAGGGCGGCGCGACCTTCCTCGGCCTGGACCGGCTGCCGCACACCTCGGCGGTGATCACCAACCTCGCCGACGAGGCCGCCCTGGTCGACCGGATGCGCGACGCCCTGCACGGCGAGATGAACCGCCGCCAGGAGCTGCTGCGCGCCTCCGGCAACTACAGCTCGCTGCTGGACTACGAGGCCGCCCGGGCCGCCGGGACCCAGCTCGACCCGCTGCCGACGCTGTTCGTCGTCGTCGACGAGTTCAGCGAACTGCTCTCCGCGCACCGCGACTTCATGGACCTGTTCATCATGATCGGCCGCCTCGGCCGGTCCCTGGGCGTCCACCTGCTGCTCGCCTCGCAGCGCCTGGACGAAGGCCGGATGCACGCGCTGGAGTCCCACCTCTCCTACCGGATCGCGCTGCGGACCTTCTCCGCCATGGAGAGCCGCGGCGTGCTCGGCGTGCCGGACGCCTACCAGCTCCCCTCGCAGCCCGGCAACGGCATCCTGCGCAGCGACATCGCCACGCTCACCCGCTTCAAGGCGTCCTACGTGTCCGGCCCCTACCGCAGCCGGCGCGGCGCCGCCCAGCAGGCCGCGGCCGCCGGGCAGGTCGTCCCGTACGACACCGCGTACGTGACGCCCAACCGGCCCGCGCCGGAGCCGATCGAGCCGGAGGCGCGCGAGGAGGAGGCCACCGTCACCCTGCTGGAGCTGGCCGCCGAGCGGCTGCTCGACGCCGGACCGCCCGCCCACCAGGTCTGGCTGCCGCCGCTGGAGGTCCCGCCGACCCTGGACGAGCTGCTCCCGCCGCTCGCCCCGAGCGAGGCCCACGGCCTGACCCCGGACGGGTGGCCCGACCGGGGCCGGCTCACCGTCCCGGTCGGTGTGGTCGACCGCCCGTTCCAGCAGCTGCGCGAGATCTACACGGCCGACCTGTCCGGCGCCGGCGGCCACGTCGGCATCGCGGGCGGCCCGCAGAGCGGCAAGAGCACCCTGCTGCGGACGCTGGTCACCGCGCTGGCCCTGACCCACACGCCGCAGGAGGTGCAGTTCTACTGCCTCGACTTCGGCGGCGGCACGCTGGCCGCCCTGCGCGGCCTGCCGCACCTCGGCGGCGTCACCGGGCGGCACGACCCCGAGCGGATCGGCCGCACGCTCGCCGAGGTGGCCGGGGTGATCAGCCGCCGCGAGCAGAGCTTCGCCCGGCTGGGCATCGACTCGATGACGACGTTCCGCCGGCGGCGGGCCGCCGGGGACCCGGAGCTGGCCGACGAGCGGTACGGGGACGTGTTCCTGGTCGTCGACGGCTGGAACACCGTGCGCCAGGACTTCCCCGACTACGTCTCCGTCTTCAACCTGATCGCCGGACGCGGTCTGAACTACGGCGTCCACCTCGTCATCGCGGCGGCCCGCTGGGGCGAGATCCTCGGCGGCCTGCGCGACCAGCTCGGCACCCGCTTCGAGCTGCGGCTCGGTGACTCGATCGACTCGATGATCAACATGCGGGCCGCGGCGACCGTCCCCCGGATCCCCGGCCGGGGTCTCACCGAGGACCGCCTGCACTTCCTGACCGCGCTGCCCCGGATCGACGGCGTCGGGACCACCGAGGACCTCGCCGAGGGCGTCGCCGACCTGGTGGACGCCGTCAACGAGCACTGGACCGGCCCCCGCGCCCCCGAGGTCCGGATGCTGCCGCTGCTGCTCGACGCCGCCGACCTGCCCGCCCCCGAGGGGCGGCTGCGGGTCCCGCTCGGGCTGGAGGACACCGCCATCGCGCCGCTCTGGCACGACTTCGAGGAGAGCCCGCACCTGCTGGTGGTCGGCGACAGCGAGAGCGGCAAGACCAACCTGCTGCGGCTGATGATCAAGGCCATCACCACCGCGTACACCCCCGCCGAGGCCCGCATCATGCTGATCGACTTCCGGCGCGACCTCTACGACAGCCTGCCGGAGGAGTACCGGCTCGGCTACGCCGTCTCGGTCGACGTGGTCAAGCAGATCGTCTCCGGGGCCGCCCGGGCGATGGAGGCCCGCGTTCCGGGCGAGGACATCAGCCCGGCCCGGCTGCGGCTGCGCGACTGGTGGACGGGGCCCGAACTGTTCGTGATCGTCGACGACCTCGACCTCGTCCCGGCCTCCGGGCCGAACCCGTTCGAACCGCTGCTCGGACACCTCGCCCAGGGCTCCGAGCTGGGCCTGCACCTGGTGATCGCCCGCGCCGCCAACGGGATCGGGCGGGCCTACTCCGATCCGGTGCTGCGCCGGCTCCAGGACATCAACACCCCGGTGACGCTGCTCTCCTGCCCGCCCAGCGAGGGCACGATCTTCGGCAACGTCAAGCCGCGCCAGCTGCCGCCCGGCCGCGCCCTGCACATCACCCGGCGGCGGACGGTCCAGCTCCAGACCGCCCTGGTCGCGGAGCCGGACGCCGGGGCCGACGGGGCGGCCGGGTGACCGCCGCCGGGCGGCGGGCGGACCGCCCGGCCCGCGCGGCGGTGAACCGGC
>NZ_JBEXNT010000121.1:0-29328 GCF_040611255.1 Kitasatospora sp. NPDC002965
TCCGGGCGGCCCCCCCCCCGACGCGGCCCGGCCCCGGCCGGGCCGCGGGGACTCTTCACATCCGTCGCTCCGGCCACAACTCCCTTGCCCCGGTGGGAGGTCGAGATGACGAGGGTCGGTCAGCCCTCTTGCCGGTGCCCGGTCCTCGCGTCAGCATGTGGGCACGGCGGTCGTGTGGCCCGAGGGGGGATCCTGGTGATGTCTGATGGAGACGGACCGCCGCGTTCGTGTACCGAGGTACGACGGCGTTGAGCGGGGCGGGTGGTTCGATCGCCGTGGTGTGTCCGGCGTGCGGGGCGCACCGGCAGCCGGGGCTGCCGCAGCCGCTGGCGGAGGCCCTGCCGCTCAGCCGGGCGCTCACTCCCCGGGAACGCGTCGTCCTCGAATTCCTGGGCCTCGGGTACGACAACCGCTCGATAGCCCGAGAAATGCAGGTCAGCGAACGCACGGTGAAGCGGTTCGTCACCGCCATTCTGGCGAAGCTGGGACTTCGGTCAAGACTGCAGGCCGGCCTCCTCGCGCTGATGGCGGCTTCGTCCCCGGTCGACGGTGCTTTCTGGCCCAAAGGTCTCATGGACGGCGTTCGGGCCGAAGACGATGATGTTCTGGCACACGAGACAGGAGGGGACCATGACCTTCGACGCCCTCGCCGCCCTGCGGCAAGCGGGTAACCCGGTCGACCTGCTGACGGAGGAGCAGCGGGACGTGCTCGCACGGCTCACCGAGGACGAGGTGACCGTCCTCAACTCCGTCAAACAACGGCTGGACGCGGTTTCGGACGCCGAGGTGGAAGGGCATTCCCTCGTTATCAAGTTGGCGTGAGATGACGGTGAGTTTCGGGATTCTGGGCCCTCTGCGGGTGCTGGCGAACGGCCGCTCGGTGGACCCGGGATCGCGGAAACAGCAGATTCTCCTGGCCGCCCTGCTGTGTCACGCGAATGCGCGGGTCTCGTTCGACTCCCTGGTCGAGGCGCTGTGGGACGACGCCCCGCCGCGGACGGCCCGCAAGAACGTCCAGGTGTACGTGTCCGGACTGCGCCGCCTGGTGGGTGTGGAGTCGGGATCGCGGATCAGCCACCAGACCGGCGGGTACGTGCTCCACACGGCGGCCGGCGAGCTCGACGCGCTCTGCTTCGAGCAGCGGGCCCGGGCCGGTGCGCTGACCGAGGCGCTGGACCTGTGGCGCGGCTCGGCGCTCGACGGGTTCCGGGACGTGCCGCTGATCGGGGCCGCCGCCCAGCGGTTGGACCGCAGGTTCCTCGGGGTCTTCGAGGACTGGGTGGAGGCGGAGATCGCTGCCGGCGGCGGGCCCGCCGTGATCGAGCGCGTCACCGAGACCGTCCAGCTGCACCCGCTGCGGGAGCGGCTGCGGATGCTGCAGATGACCGCGCTGTGCCAGGCGGGGCGGCGTTCCGAGGCGCTGGCGGTCTACGACGAGCTGCGCCAGTGCCTGGCCCACGAACTCGGGCTGCCGCCCAGTCCGGCGCTGGTCCGGTTCTACCGCTCGCTGCTGTGCGAGCCGGCGCCCGCCGGGCCGAGGGAGCCCGCCGAGCTGCGCCCGTCCGCCGGGCTGCGGCCCCCCGGGGAGGGGCCGGCGTCGGCGGAGCCGCTGCCGCGGGCGGCCGAGGCGGTCGCGGCGACGCCCGCGGAACCACGGCGGGGCCGGACGGCCCCGCCGAACCTGCTGCCCTGCGATCCACCGGCCTTCACGGGCCGGGCGCCGGCCGCCCGGCAGCTGTCCGAGGCGCTGGCCCGGGGCGGCAACCGGCTGGCCGTGGTGACCGGCCCGCTCGGCTCCGGCAAGACGGCGCTCGCCGTCCACGTCGCACACCGGCTCGGCGACCGCTTCCCGGACGGCCGGCTGTTCGTCCGGCTCCGTGGCGACGACGGCAGACTGCGCCCGCTGGACGACGTGCTGCGCCAGCTGCTGGCCGCGGTCGCACCCGGCCGGCCGGAGCCCGCCGGACTGCCGGACCCGCCGGACCTCCGGTGGGCCTGGCAGCTCTGGCTGACCGGACGCCGGGCCCTGGTGGTCGTCGACGACGCCCGGCGGGAGAGCGAGGTCCGGCCGCTGCTGCCGGAGGCCGGGGAGAGCGCGGTCGTGGTGACGGCCCGGCCCCGGATGATCGGCCTGGAGAGCGCCCACCGCTTCTGGCTCTCCTCGCTGGCGGTGGAGGAGGCCGTGGAGTTCCTCGGCCGGGTGATCGGCCCGGACCGGGTCGACGCGGACCGCGAGTCGGCCGGCCGGATCGTCCGGGCGGCGGGGCTGCTGCCGCTCGGGGTCCGGCTGGTGGCGGACCGGCTGGCGTTCCTGCGCCACGTGCCGCTGCGCGAGTACAGCGCGCGGATGGCCGGTGCCCCGGGGCTGCTGGACGAGCTCTGCGGCGGCGACCCGGCGGTCCGTGCCCGGCTGGCCGAGTCCATCGGGGACCTGCCCGAGGCGGCGCACTGGGCGGTGCTGCGGCTCGGGCTGCTCGCGGAGCCCGTGTTCACGCTGGAGCAGGCCGCCGCGGTGCTGGACTGCCGGCCGGACGCGGCGGTGCGGGTCCTGGAGCACCTCCTGGAGGCCAGCCTCCTCACCGTCCCCAACGTGGAGGGGCTCGCACACACGGTGCGCTACGAGATGCCGGCGCTGCCGTACGCCTACGCGCGGGAGACGGCGGCCGGGCGGACCCCGGCCCGCACGGCCGACCGGAGTCCTGTGCCGCACCCCTGAGCGGCGGGCCGGGCGGCCGACCCGCCGGCCGCCCGTACAGCCGCCCGTGCGGCCGCTCGAAGGGGCTCTGAGTGGCTGTCATACCGGTATTGAACCGCTGACTAATCGTCGTCATACCGAGGATCCCTACCGTTCTCTGGGATCGGCGTAGCGGACGCCGCCAGGGGAGAGGAGGCAACATGCCCGAGGACATCAACCCGGAGCCGACCGAGGTCGAGGACGAGGACGTCGACGTCGTCGCGCACGATGCGGGCGAGGATTCCATCTGCATCATCAACAACAGCGCGGCCCTCTGACCCGACCGACTCGACAGGTCGAGCCACGAGAACCGAGCGGGCCATCCGGTCCCCGGCGCGAGCCGCCGGAACCGGGGCGGCCCGCTCGGTGTCGGCCCGCCCCGGCCCGGAGGCCCCGTGAACATCCTGCTCTGCCCGCTCAGCGACGGCGGCTACCTCTACCCGGCACTCGCCGCCGGGCGGGAGCTGCGGCGCCGGGGCCACCGGGTCGGCGTGCTCGGCCGGGCCGGTGCCGCAGCCGTGGTGGCCGAGGCGGGCCTGCCGTTCGCGCCGGCGGACGACTTCGGCGGCGCGCGGGCCTTCTCCGCCGCCCGGTGGGGCCCGGCCGGGGTGGAGCAGTACCGGGCGACCGTACGCGCGGCCCGGGAGGCGCGGGCCGACCTGCTGGTCACCTCGGTGCTGTGCAACGGCGCCCTGCTCGCCGCCGAGGCGCTGGACATCCCGGTGGCGGTGATCGGACTCTCCGTCCACCTCTGGAACTACCGCACCGGCGGCGAGGACGAGCCCCAGTGGGGCCGCACCAGGGAGAACCGGACCCACGAGTGCCTGGAGCTGTACGCCGCCACCCGCGAGCAGGCCGGCCTGGCGAGCCGGCCCTCCCGGTGGCCGGACGGCCCGCTGCTCGGCGACGCCCTGCTGCTCCGCGGCGACCCCGAGCTGGAGTACCCGGGCGCGGTGCTGCCCGAGCGCGCGCACCAGGTCGGGCCGCTGGCCTGGGAGCCCGCCGCCGACCGGGCCGAACTCGCGGCGATCACCGACCACCTGGCACGCGTCGGCAAGCCCGTCGTCTACGTGCACCTCGGCCGGTTCTTCGGCGGCGGCACCCCCTGGCCGCGCCTCAACGCCACCTTCACCGGCGGCCCGTTCCAGGCGGTGGTCGAGCAGGGGCGGACGGCCGACCCGCGACCCGCGCCCGGCGCCGACGTCCTGCTCGTCCGCAAACCCTGGCTGGGGCCGCTCGTCGACCTCGCCGGACTCGTGCTGACCAGCGGCACCTCCGCCCCGGTACTCGGCGCGCTGCTCCGCGGCCGGCCCCTCGGCGTCACCCCCAACGGATCCGAGCAGCCGGTGCTCTCCGGCGCCTGCCTCCGGGCCGGCGTGGCCGTGCACATCCCGAGGGCGGAGCGGCCGGACCGGCCCCGGCCGGTCGAGGCGGCCTGGCAGGACGACCGGCTGCGGGAGGGGGCCCGCCGGCTCGGCCGCCGGCTCGCGGCGGCGAACAGCCCGGCCCGTGCGGCCGACGTCATCGAGCAGGCGGCCCAGCGGTCCGCAACCTCTAGGGAGAACCATGGGTACTCGATCAGCCGGCCCGGACGCAGCGGCCGTGGAGAGCCTGGCGGCGGGCGCACTGCAGTGGATACGCCTTCACTCGGGCTACCTTGACTCCCCGTCGGGCCGGGCCGAACTGCCGGTGACACCACGCGTCAAGGCCCTGCTGCAGCTCGCCCTGCTGCGCCGCTCCTGGGAGCGGGCCGCGCCGTCGGACCCGGGCCTGGCCGAGGTGACCGGGACCGTCGAGCGGGTCTGGCGCAGCCCGGCCCATCCGGCCCTGCTCGTCGCCGAGCCGCGCTACGCCTGGCAGTTCAAGCTGATGTACGGCGCACTGGCACCCGCCGGGCTCACCGACGGCCCGCACCGGACCGCGCTCGCGGAGGTGACGGCCGGCGGCTTCCTGACGCCGGGCCGGAAGTCGCCCTTCCTCCACCTGGAGACCAGGTTCTACGCCGACCTCGCCGGCGTCGGACACCGGCTGCACTCCTACCGGCGACTGTACGAGGCCAGCCGGCTGGCCCGGCACCGCGACGGGCAGCCGGTCGGTGAGCCGGACGTCTGCGACGTGACCCACACCCTCTTCCACCTGAGCGACTTCGGCTTCCGTGACCCCGGCCTGACCGGCGACGCCCTGGAACACGCCCGCGACCTGGTCTGCCGCCTCACCGGGGACTGCGTGCGCAACGGCGACTGGGACCTCACGGCCAAGCTGGTGCTCGCGCAGCACTGCCTCGGCCTCGACCCGCTCGGCACCCCCTCGGGAGAGGCCGGCCTGCGGCTGCTCGGCGAGGTGCAGTCGCCCGGCGGCGCCGTTCCCGGACGGTCCGCCGCCGACCGGGCGGACACCACCGCGACCACGGCGGAGTTCTTCCGGAAGGCCTACCAGGCCACCCTGGTGACGGCCCTCACCGCGCTGACCGTCGCCCACGGCCGGCGAGGCGGCGCACCGGACGCCGGCCCCCCGGACGGCGCCCGTACGGCGGGCGGGAGCGCCGGGCCTCCGGCGGCGGACCACGCCACCGGCCGGGACCGGGCGCCGGCGACGCGGGGTGCCCGGTGAACCCCGCGCAGGCCGACCTCGACCGCGGCGTCCGCCTCCTCCGGGGCGAGCGGAACTGGTGGTTCCTCGGCCCGGGCGGCGGGCTGGCCCGCCTGCGCCCCACCCAGCTGACCGCCGACGGCTCGCTCCGGCCGGGCACCGAACGCCGGCTCCGCGAGTACGGCCTGATGACCGCCGAACCCCCGCACAGCTACGCGTTGACCGTGCTGACCAGCACCCACTGCAACCTCGGCTGCGGCTACTGCTTCCAGAACACGAGCCAGGACCCGGACGGCGGCAGCCGTCCGCCGCGGATCGCCCGGACCCGCCTCACCTCGCGGACGATCACCTCGATCCTCGACTTCACCGAGCGGCAGATGGCCGCCGCCGGACTGGAGGAGCTCCGGATCCTGCTGTTCGGCGGCGAACCCCTGCTCAACCCGCGCGGCTGCCTGGAACTGCTGGAACGCGCGGCCGCCCGCGGGCCGGTCTCCGCCTGGATGATCTCCAACGCCACCCTGCTCACCCCTGCACTGGCCGCCCGGCTCTCCGGCCTCGGGCTGGGGTCCGTCCAGATCACCTTCGACGGCGACCGCCCCGACCACGACCGCATCCGGGTCGGGCGCACGGACGGCGGCGGGACCTTCGACACGATCGTCCACAACCTCGTCCGGGCGTCCGAGACCTCCCCGCTCCGGTGGCTGCTGCGGGTGAACGTCTCCGGGGAGACCTACCGGGGCGTCGACGCGCTGATCGACCGGCTCGCCACACGGCTCGACCCCGCCCGGTGCACCCTGTACTTCGCCCAGGTCGGCGACGTGGGCATCGGCTACGGCAACGACCTGCTGCACACCGGCGAGCTGTCGGCCCGCTTCACCCGGTGGCAGCGGCGGGCGCTCGACCTCGGATTCACCGTCACCCGGCCGCAGGGCCACCGGCCGTGCGTCACCTGCGGCTACCGGGACGGCCGCTACGGCGCTGTGGTCAGCGCGGACGGCACCCTGGCGAGCTGCTGGGAGACCGCGGGCAGGACGGCGTGGGAGGTCGGCACGGTCACCGGCGGGTACCTGCCCGACACGGTCACCCGCGAGCGGTGGGTCGGCTGCGAGGACCTGTACCGGCGCGAGGAGGACCGGCGGACACTCGCCGCCTTCCACGACACGGTGGACGCGGCCCTGCTCGACTACCTGGACGAGACGGGGCGCCTGTAGCCATGCCATCGGACCTCGACCGGCTGTCCGCCGGCACGCTCGCCTGGCTGGGGCGACACCTGGACCACTTCGACCCGTACTCGGCGTCCGGCCGCTCGGCGGAGCACGGGCGGGCGAAGGCCGCGCTGGAACTGGCGCTGCTCTGCCACCTGTGGGCCCGACGGGACACGGGGGGCGACCCCCGCCTCGACCAGGCGACCGCGGTGGTCCGCACGGTCTGGCAGCACCCGGACTTCCCGGCGCTCCTCACCGCCGACCCCCGGTGCGCCGCCCCGTACGGACTGGCCTGCGCGGCACTGGCACCCGCCGGGACCGACGGCACGCCGCACCGGGCGGTGCTCGCCCGGCTGACCCCCGACGACCTGTCACCGCACGGCAGGTCGGCCTACCAGCAGCTGGAGCTGCGCCACTACGCGGACAAGGCGGGGGTGCCGCACGCGTTCGAACCCTACGAGGAACTGCTCGGTCAGAACTTCCTCGTCCGGCTGCCCGCCGCGATGCCGGACCGTGCCGCACCGGACCGTGCCGGGCCGGACGACGCGGCACCGGTCACCGTCCCGGAGGCGTACGCCCTCACGCACTCCAGCTTCTACCTCAGCGACTTCGGCCGGACCGCCCCCGGGCTCTCCGCGACGGCCCTCGCGGACGCGGCGGAGCTGCTCCGCCGGCTGCTGGAGCACTGCGTGCGGCACGACTGGTGGGACCTGGCCGCGGAGCTCGTCATGGCCCAGGTCTGCCTGCGCCTCGACCCGCTGCGCACCCCCTGGGGCCGTGCCGCCGTCGACTGCCTGGTCCGGGCCCAGCGGCCCGACGGCGCGCTCCCCGGCCGGTCCGCGAGGACCGCCGCGACGGACGCCGAACCGGTCGGGGCCTTCTTCGCGACGGCCTACCACACGACCCTGGTGACCGCCCTGATGACGCTCCTCCTCCGGCCGGAGCACGCCTCATGAGACCACGACTGGTCCTCATCGACCCCAGCTACACCCGCCTCTGGTTCGGGCAGGCCGTCTCCTCCGTCGGGGACGCCGTCTTCAGCACCACCCTGGTCCTGTGGGTGGCCATGGAGCTGGCCAGGGGGAAGCCGTGGGCGCCGCAGGCGGTCAGCGGCGTCGTCCTGGCGACCAGCGCCGCCGTCCTGTTCGTCGGCCCCCTCGCGGGCGTGTTCGTCGACCGCTGGGACAAGCGTGCGACGATGCTCGGCACCGAGGCGATCCGGGGCGGGCTGGTGGCCCTGTTGACCGCGGTCTCCTTCCTGCCGGCCGGTGACCTCCCGGTCGGGCTGTGGCTCGGCCTGATCTACGCGACGGTGCTGGTCCTCAACGCGGCCAGCCAGTTCTTCACCCCGGCGAGGTTCTCGGTCATCGCGGAACTCGTCACGGGGGAGGCCGACCGGGCGAGAGCGGCCGGGATCGCCCAGGCGACCGGACAGACCGCCTGGATCATCGGGCCGCCGCTCGCCGCGCCGCTGCTGTTCACGGTCGGCCTGCAGTGGGCACTGCTGTTCAACGCCCTCTCCTACCTGGTGTCCTACCTCGCCATCCGGTCGGTGGACGTGCGGCCGGCGGCCGGGGACGCACGGGCCGCGAAGCCGGACCGGGGCAGGCCGGCCGCCGAACGGCGCGGACTGGGCGCGGAGTTCCTGGAGGGCCTGCGGTTCTTCCGCCGCAGCAGGTTCCTCGTGGCGCTGCTGCTGTTCGCCGTGATCGGCCAGCTCGGCATCGGCGCCCTGAACACCCTGAACATCTTCTTCGCCACCAGGAACCTGCACGCGTCCGCCGAGCTGTACGGCTACCTCGGCATGGCGATGGGGATCGGCGGCATCGTGGGAGCGCTCGCCGCGGGCCGGGTGGTCCAGTGGATCGGCGCCCGGAGGACCACCTGGATCGGGCTGATGGTGAGCGGCGCCCTGCTGCTCCTGTACTCCCGCCAGAGCGGCTTCCCGGCCGCGGTGACCCTGCTGTTCCTCTTCGTCCTCCCGATCACCATGCTGAACACCGCCATGTCGCCGCTGCTGCTGGCGGCGACGCCCCAGGAGTTCCGGGGCCGGGTGGTCGCCGTGTTCTATCCCGTCACCCGGCTGGCCGCGATGCTGGCCGCGGTGCTGTCGGGCTGGCTCGCCGGCACCGGGCTGCGGGACTTCTCGGGTTCGCTGGCCGGCCAGCGGTTCGGCCCGATCGACACGATCTTCGCGGCGTCCGCGGTCGTCGTGGTCCTCGCGGGCGTCTACGCCCGGATCGCGCTCCCCGACACGGCCGCCGCCCCGGCCGCCAAGGCCGAGCCCGAGCCCGAGCCCGAGCCCGAGGCCGGGACCGAGCCCGGGCCCGAGGCCGAAGCCGGTCCCGGGAGCGAGGCCGGGACCGGATCCGGGGCGGGGCCCGATCCGGTGGAGCCCGATCCGGCGGGGCCCGCTGCGCCCGGGGCCGATCCCGCCGGGCCCGCCGCCCGCCCCGCCCCGGCGGGCCCGCAGTGATCTGCTCCGGGTGCGGCCGGCTCGCCGGTGGGTCGGACCGGTTCTGCGCCGGCTGCGGCACGCCGCTCACGGCCGGTGGGGCTCCGCGCGAGACGCGCCGGAAGGTGTCCATGCTGTTCCTGGACATCGTCGGCTCGACCGCGCTCGCCGAACGCCTGGACCCGGAGCCGCTGCGGCAGGTCATGGACCGCTACTTCGCGAGCTGCGGGGCCTGCATCGCCGAACACGGCGGGGAGGTGGAGAAGTTCATCGGCGACGCGATCCTGGCCGCCTTCGGCGCCACCGTGGCCCGCGAGGACGACGCGCTCCGGGCGGTGCGCGCCGCGAACGGGGCGCTCGCGGCCCTGGCCGGCCTGACCGCCGAGCTCAGCGCCGAGTACCAGGTCGAGCTGGAGGCGCGGGCCGGTGTGTGCACCGGCAACGTCGTGGTGATCACCAGACCGGGGGACGACTTCCGGGTCGTCGGCGACTCGGTCAACACGGCCGCCAGGCTGCAGACGGCCGCCCGCCCGGGCGAGGTGCTGCTCTGCGCCGACACCGCCGCGATGGTGCGGTGGCAGGTCGGGATCGAGCCCGTCGCTCCGCTGCGGGTGAAGGGCAAGGCCCGCCCGCTGCCGGCCTGGCGGGTGACCGCCCCGGAGCCGGCGGCCGACCTCCCCGGGCCGGTGACCCCGTTCATCGGCCGGGTCGACGAACTGGAGGCGCTGGAGCGCGGCTTCCGGCGGGCCCGGCTGCGGCGGCAGGTCTGCCTCGCCACCGTCGTCGGCGTGCCCGGCATCGGAAAGTCGCGCCTGGTGAGGGAGTTCCTCGCGGGCCTGCCGGCCGGTGAGGTGACGGTGCTCGCCGGCCGGTGCTCCGCCTACGGCCGGGGGATCACCTACCGTCCGCTGGCCGAGATGCTCGGCTCGCTCCCCGGCGGCTGGCCGGCCCTCGCCCGGCTGCTGGAGGAGGACCCGGCGCGGGCCGGCGACGACGGAGCGGCGGCGCCGGCCCACGGCCTGGCGGCGCGCACCCTCGGCACGGTCGTGGACCAGGACGGCGGCGCGGCCGGTGTCGAGGACATCGCCTGGGCGGTGCGGCACCTTCTGGAGGTCCTCGGCCGCTCGCGGTCCGTGGTCATGGTCTGGGACGACCTGCACTGGTCGGAGGAGACCCTGCTGGACCTCATCGACGAGGTCGCGACCTGGCTGCGCGGGGTCCCGGTCCTGCTGCTGTGCGTCGCCCGCCCCGAACTCCTGGAGACCCGCACCGGCTGGGGCGCCGGCAAACCGGGTGCGACGACGCTCGACGTCGGACCGCTGACTCTCCCTCAGATCACGTCCCTGCTGGGCGAGTTGTCAGTCCTCGCCGAGGTGGTTCCGCAGGACCTCCAGGAGGTCAACAGCCGCGTCGCCACCCTGTGCGACGGCAACCCGCTCTATGCCGAGCAGCTCATGGACGTCTTCGCGGAGACGGCCCCCGGCACCAACGTCCCGCCCACGATCCAGGCGATGCTGGGTGCCCGGCTGGACCAGCTGCCCGTCACCGAACGGGGTATGGTGGAGCTGGCCGCGGTGGTCGGGCGCGAGTCCACCCGGGAGCTGTTGCGGGTGATGGCCGCCGCGGACGGCACCGGCTCCGCCGAGGCCGACGAGGCGCTGTCACGGCTGGTCCGCCGGCGCGTCCTCGAACGAGGCCCGGCCGGCACCTTCCGCTTCGCCCAGGCCCTGCTGCGCGACACCGCCTACGAGTTCACCCCGAAGACCCGCCGCGAGCGCTGGCACGACTTCCTGGCCGAGCGGTTCTCCGGCGAGCTGCCGCAGGACGCGATGGCGGTGGCCTACCACGTCGAGGAGACCTCCCGGCTGCGCAGGCAGCTGCGGCCGGGCGACCCGCAGCCCCCGCGACTGGCCGGTGCGGCGGCGGACACCCTGACCGCCGAGGGCATGCACGCGCTGGCCCGCAAGGACCTGCCGGCGGCCGTCCAGCTCCTGGAGCGGGCGAGGGAACTGTTGCCGGTCGGTGATCCCCGCCACACGGCGCTCGCGCTGCACGTCTGCGACGCCGGAATCTGGCTCCAGGACGAGGAGCGGTGCCGGTCCGCGCTGGCCGCGGCGGAGGCCGCGCTGCCCGGGGACCGGCGGTCCGCGGCCACCCTGGCGGTCCAGCGCGCAATCGTCGCGCTCCGGCTCGGCCTGGCGCCGCCCGCGTCCGTGGCGGCGGACGCGGAGCGGATCGCGGCGGAGCTGGAACAGGACCCCGAGGACGATCTCAGCTGGTGCCGGTTGCACGAACTGCTCGCCCACCTCGAACTCGTCGCCGAGCGCGCGGCGTCCGCGGCGGCCTCGTTCGGGCGCGCGCTGGCCCTGGCACGGACCCTGGGCGACGGCTACCAGGAGGACCGGCTGCTCTGCGCCGTCTGCGAGTTGGCCCAGTGGACGCCGATGCGGGTGGACGCCGGGCTGAGGCTCTGCGCCGCGCTCGGCGTCCGGTTCGCCGCGAGCCGGTCGCTGCTCCTCCCGGTCCTGGTGACCCGGGCGCACCTGGAGGCGCTCGGCGGCGACCTGGACGGCGCGCGGCGCACCGTGGCCGAGGCGCTGACCTACTCCCGCGACGTGCACGCCGATCTCGCGGACGCGGTGGTGCTGGACACGGCGGGCTTCGTGGAATCGCTGGCCGGCGCCCACGACGTGGCGGAGTCGCGGTACCGGCAGAGCCTGGGCGTGCTGCGGACCTCGGAGCACGCGACCGACACCCGGAACACCGAGGTCGCGATCGCCCGGGAACTGTTCGCCCAGGGCCGGACCGCCGCCGCAGCCGCCGCTCTCGACCGCCTCGACGGCCCGGACCTCGACGGCCCGGACCTGGACGGCGCGGACGACGGCGAGGGCGCGGGCCTGCGGGCACGGCTGGGCGAGGCCGCGCTGCGCGGGCGGATCGCCTCCGTCCGGGGGCACCACGAGGAGGCGCTCGCCGGGGCCCGGGCGGCTCGTGCGCTGGTGGCCCGGTGCGACGACCTGTGCCTGACCGGGGAGACCCTCCTCGACCTGGCGATCGTGCTCGAAGCGGCCGGGATGACCGAACGGGCGCGGGCTGAAGGGACCGAGGCATTGCGGATGTTCGAGGCGAAGGGCGCCGCGCTGCCCGCCGGACGGGTCCGTCGCTGGCTCGCCGCCCACGGGCCGGGGACGGCGGACGGCAAGGCGGGTGCGGGTGCGGGTGCGGGTGCGGACGGGAGGGCGGGTCCGGAACCGGGCGGGCCCGGCGGACCGGGGGAGGGCGCGGCCGATGACTGACCTGCCGCCCTGGCGCCGGCCGCCGCGCGACCACTTCCCGGGCGTGCCCGCCTGGAGCATGCCCGTCTCGGTGGTGCCGCAGGAGCCCTTCGAGGTCAGCCCGCTCGGCCCGGTCACCCGGGAGTGGGCCTGGGGCGGCGCGGACGGTTCCGGCGTCCGCGTCTGCGTGCTCGACAGCGGCGTGGACGCCGACCACCCGATGGTCGGCGGGCTCGACCGTGCCATGGACGTGGTCAAGGGCGAGGACGGCGTCCTCGCCGTCACCCCGACCGAACCGGGCGACCCGGCGGGGCACGGTACCGCCTGCGCGAGCGTGATCCGGTCGATCGCCCCCGCCGTGTCGCTGACCTCGGTGCGCGTCCTCTCCGGCGGCAGGCACGGCAGCGGCGCCGCCCTGCTGGCCGGGCTGACCTGGGCCATCGAGGAGGGGTTCGACGTCATCAACATGAGCCTCTCGACGACGAAGCCGGACTTCCGCGACGGCCTGCGCGACCTCTCGGACGCCGCCTACTTCCGGCGCTGCATCATCGTCGCGTCGGCCCACAACATGCCGGTCCACAGCTATCCGTGGCCGTTCGCCTCGGTCATCTCGGTGGCCAGCCACGACCGCCCCGACCCGATGACCTACTACTACAACCCGTCCCCACCGGTCGAGTTCTACGCACGGGGCGTGCGGGTGCCGGTGGCAGGGCCGGGCGGGCGGCGGCTGCTCAGCACCGGCAACAGCTTCGCCACCCCGCACATCGCGGGCATCTGCGCGCTCATCCTCGGCAAGCACCGCGCGCTCACGCCGTTCCAACTCAAGTCCGTCCTCTACCTGGCCGCCGAGAACGTAGCCGTACCCGAGGGAGGTGCGCGTGTCGACTGACCCGCTGGACAGTGCCGGCATCCCGCAACGAAGACTGCTCCAGTCGATCGTGGAAGTCGCCCGCAGCGTCTTCGGCGCGGCCGCCGCCTCCGTGCTCCTGGTGGACCAGGACAACGGGGACCTGGTCTTCGAGGCGGTCGCGGGCGAGGGCGAACACCACCTGCTCGGGACGAGGTTCCCGAGCGGCACCGGCATCGCCGGCTGGGCGATGGTGTCCGGGCAGCCGGTGGTGATCGACGACGTGGCCGACAGCCCCCGGTTCGCCCGGGGCGCCGCGGAGTCCACCGGCTACGTGCCGCGCAGCATCATGGCCGCGCCGCTCATCTGCGAGGGCGACTGCATCGGGGTGCTGTCGGTGCTGGACCGTGACAGCCGCGAACGCTGCGACCTCGGCGACATGGCCTCCCTGGGGCTGCTGGCGACCGAGATGGCGACGGTGCTGGAGCTGCTCGTCCGGCTCCGGTCGCTGGACGCCGACCGCGCCTCCCGCGCGGCGGCGACGCAGGCCGCGGTCCCGCAGCCCGACCTGGTCCTGTTGCAGCGGGTGGCGGAGCGGCTGCCGCGGGCGTCCGAGCAGGTGGCCGCGACGGTCGCCAAGCTCCTGACGATGGCGGACGAGCTGCTGGCCGACGGCGACGGCTGACGGTGGCGGCTGACGGCCCCTCGGCCTTCCTCGACCAGCTCGCCCGCCCCGGCCGCACCGTCGACGTCCGCCCCCGGCCGGCCCCGGCCGTCCTGCTGCTCAGCCGCGCCTGCGACGGGGGCCTGGAGCCGGTACAGGGCCTGCTGGGGAGCGCGGGCGTCCGGTCGGAGCGGTTGAACGCCGACGAGCTCGGTGCCGCGGACCTGCTCGTCGACCCGGAACGCCGGGCGGTCCGGCTGAACGGCCGCTGGCTGACCCCCACGGTGACCTGGGTGAGGCACTTCTCGGCGTCCGCCATCGAGAGCACCGGGGATCCGGCCCGGACCGTGTTCCTGCGCGAGTCCTGGCAGGCCGCGGCCGACCAGCTGGCGGCGGTCTCCGGGACGGCGATCCGTGCGACCGGGCCGGGGCTGCTCGCCCAGCTGGACCTGGCCCGGCACCACCGGATCGCCGTCCCGCGCACGGTGCTGACC
The DNA here is from genome assembly GCF_040611255.1 of Kitasatospora sp. NPDC002965. NCBI lineage: Bacteria > Bacillati > Actinomycetota > Actinomycetes > Kitasatosporales > Streptomycetaceae > Kitasatospora > Kitasatospora sp. NPDC002965. The sequence goes on from NZ_JBEXNT010000121.1 coordinate 14,264, forward strand.
ACCGACCCGCAGCGCGCCCGGGGCGCGTTCGACTGCCCGCGGCTGGTCGTCAAGGCGGCCCACCACCACTTCGTCGAGCCGGAGCCGGGGCGCCTGAACGGGATCTTCCCCGTGGTCGTCGAACGGGACGACCCGGCCGCGGACCCCGGCCCGGGACCGGGTCCGCCCGTCATCGTGCAGGAGTACGTCGAGCACGAGGCGGAGCTGCGCGTCTACCACGTGGCCGGGCGGCTGCACGCCTTCCGGATCGGCAAGACCTCGCCGGCCGACCCGTGGACGGCTCCCGAGCGGGTCGGGGCCGAGCCCGTCCGGACGCCGCCGGCCGTCGCCTCCGCCACCAGGACCCTGGCCGCCGCGATGGCGCTCCGCTACGGCGCGTTCGACTTCCTGATCAGCGCCGGCGGACCGGTCTTCCTGGAGGTCAACCCCGACGGCGACTGGCTCTGGGCCGAACAGCGGGCGGGGACGGCCCCGGTCACCACCGCGGTCGCCGCCATGCTGGCGGCCCTGCACCGCGAGGCACTGCCCACCCCGGGACCGTTCGACCTCCTGGGCTTCCTCTCCGCCCCCCGGGCCGGGTCCGGCGGGTGACCGCGCCCCGGCGGCGGGCCCGGCGCGGCCGGGTGCCTGGTTCGGCCGGGTGCCTGGTTCGGTCGGCGGGGCAGCTCGTAGGGTGGAGCCGCCTGATGATCGTTCGCCCCCTGGCAGGAGATTCCATGAGTGAGACCGCCGTTCCCGACGCCGTGCTGCCGGTCGGGGTGATCGGCCTCGGCGACATCGCGCAGAAGGCCTATCTGCCGGTGCTCACGGCGCTGCCCGGCCTGGACCTGCGGCTGATGACCCGGGACCGGGCCAAGCTCGACCGGATCGGCGACGCCCACCGGATCGACCCGGAGCACCGGTTCACCGACCTCGGTGAGCTCATCGGCAGCGGGATCCGGGCCGCGTTCGTGCACGCGGCCACCGATCAGCACGTCCCGATCGTCGAGCAGCTGCTGACCGCCGGCGTCGACGTGTACGTGGACAAGCCGCTCGACTACACCCTGGAGGGCTCCCGCCGGCTGGTGGACCTCGCCGACCGCACGGGGCGGTCGCTGATGGTGGGCTTCAACCGCCGCCACGCGCCGGGCTACGTGCAGGCGAAGGAGCGTCCGCGCGACCTGATCGTGCTGCAGAAGAACCGCGAGGGGCTGCCCGAGGCGCCACGGCCGATGATCTTCGACGACTTCATCCACGTCGTGGACCTGCTGCGGTTCCTGGTGCCCGGCGAGATCGAGCACGTCGATGTCCGGTCCCGGGTGCGCGGCGGCCTGGTCGAGCACGTGGTCCTCACCCTGTCCGGTGAGGGCTTCACGGCGCTGGGGATCATGAACCGGCTCTCCGGCTCGACGGAGGAGATCCTGGAGGTCTCCGGCGGTGACTCCAAGCGCGAGGTCCACAACCTGGCCGAGGTGATCGACCACCGCGGCCAGCCGACCGTCCGCCGTCGCGGCGACTGGGTGCCGGTCGCCCGCCAGCGCGGCATCGAGCAGGTCGTGCTGACCTTCCTGGACGCCGTCCGCTCCGGGAAGACCCTCGACGCCCACGACGCCCTGCGCACCCACGAGCTGTGCGAGCAGATCGTCGAGCGGCTGGAGTCCGCCTGAGCCCCGGGCCGGTCCGCGACCTCCCGCGGACCGGCCCACCGCAGCCAGGCGTGCGGGGCGGACGTGGGCAGGGAGGTCGGGCTCAGGCGTGTCGCGCGGGGGCGGCGATCCGGCGGCGCCACCAGTCCACCGTCGCCCGGAACTGCTCCTCGGCCGGGGTGGCGCGCAGCGTGAACGCGGCCTCGTAGGCGGCGGAGTCGATCACGAACGGGCGGTCGAACTGGTAGCGCACCTCCCGGAGTTCGCGGAGCAGCGGGGAGAAGAGCGCCGCCGCTCCCAGCACCGCCGGTGACAGCCGCCGCACCGCCACGGGGCCGGTTCCCGCGTCGGCGGCGAGCCGGGCGACCATGGTCCGCGCGGACAGCGCGGGGGCCGTCGGCACGTGCCAGGCCCGGCCCCAGGCCCGCTCCTCGCCCGCGACCTCGATCAACGCCGAGGCCGTGTCGGGGAGGTAGGTCCAGCTGTGCGGGGTGTCCGGGTCGCCGAGCACCGTGACGGACCGGCCGTCCAGCAGGCGCGGCAGGACGCGCCCGGCCAGGTGGCCCCCGTCCGTCACACCGGGGCCGAAGAAGTCGGAGGCACGTACTTCGACCGCCCTGATCCGGCCCGCCTCGTGCAGCGTCCGCGCCTGCTCCCAGAGGGCCGCCCGGGTGCGCCCCTTGGGGCCGGTGGCGGCGAGCGGCAGGTCCTCCGTGAGCGGGCGGTCCACCGGGCCGTACCCGTACAGGTTGCCCAGCATGACGAGGACGGCCCCGGTCGACTCGGCCGCCGCGCAGAGCGACGAGGCCAGCGGCGGCCAGTCCGTCGTCCAGCGGTGGAGGGGCGGTGCGGCGCAGCCGTAGAGCGCGACGGCGCCGCGGGCGACCTCGGTCAGGGCCTCGGGGTGCGCCGCGTCCAGGGCGACGTGCTCGATGTCGGCCTCCGGGGAGCGGCCCGACCTGCTGACCACCCGGACCTCGTGCCCCTGCCCGGCCAGCGCCCGAGCGGTGGCCGCCCCCGCGGGCCCGTATCCGACAACCACATGAAGACTCACGAGCACACCCTAGCCCGGGCCCTCCGGGGGTGGTGACGAGGTCATGTCGACAGGGCTCCCCCGCCGGCCCACCCCGACGTCACGTCACCTGGCCCTGGCCCGGCCGCCGGTGACGGGGCGTCGTAGAGTGCGTCCGGGTCCGGGTCCGGGTCCGGGTGCGGGTGCGGGTGGACGTGGGGGGCGGAAGGCGGAGGCGGGCGGAATTCGGTTGCCCGGCAGCCTCGACCCCTGTTAACAATGTGACATGTTACAAAATGCTGCCCTTGTTCTCCGTGCCCGGCACGAGAGCGACGTCCCGGTCCTCATGTCCGGGCTGTACGACGACGTCGCCACCCGCTCCCGCGCCGACTCCCGGCCCTGGCAGCCCCTCTCGCCCGGTGCCGCCGGGTCGCCCTACGCCGTGGCCGCCCCGAGCGACGAGGCGGCGTGCTTCTCGGTCGTGGAGCGCTCCTCCGGCGAACTGGCCGGCGAGGCACTGCTGTGGGGCATCGACACCCACAGTCGCACCGCCCATCTGGGCCTGGCGCTGCTCCCCGGCTTCCGCGGTCGCGGCCTGGCGCACGACGTGGTCGCCCTGCTCTGTCACTACGGCTTCACCGTTCGCGGGCTGCAGCGCCTCCAGGTCGACACGCTGGCCGACAACCGGCCGATGATCGCCGCGGCCGCCCGCGCCGGGTTCCGCCTCGAAGGCACCCTGCGGCGCTCCGCCTGGACCTACGGGTCCTTCAGCGACCAGGTCGTCCTCGGGCTGCTCAGTGAGGAGTGGACCGACCCCGTGCTGAAGCCGGCGGACACCGTGCGGTAAGGGGCACGGGTGGACGTGCGGAGGGGCGGGACCGGCCGATCGACCGGTCCCGCCCCTCCGTGCGTCGGCGGCTACTTCCCGCCGCTCCAGGTGGACGTGACTGCGGGGGAGTCGCCCCGGGCGGCGGCCTCGGTGGCGTCGAGGTCGATGTCGGCGTAGAAGACGCCGAGGTTGTAGCCGTCCCCCTGGGTGTTGACGGTGACGGTGACGTCGGTGTCGCCGTTGCGCAGGTAGGGGGAGACGGTCCAGCGGTTCGCGTCGTAGCCGAAGTTGTTGCGCGGCGCCGGGTTGCGGGGGAACCGCTGGGCGGGGTTGGGGTTGTCGATGGTGGAGTTGAAGGCGTCGTTCAGCGGGTGGTTGACGTCGGTGAAGTCGGTGATCGGGCCGTTGGTGGACTTGATCGACATGGTGTCGCCGGTCCACTTGTGGTCGCCGTCGTAGACGACCCAGCCCAGGTGTCCGGTGACCGGGCCGCTCGCGGGCGTCCTGATCCCGGTCAGCCTGCCCGACAGGGCCGGGCTGTTGGGGAGTTCGGGCTGGAAGCCGTCCCAGAGGTGGACGTGCCGCAGCGGCGCGCAGGGGTCCTCGTAGGCGACCACGACGGTCCAGCCGCCCCAGCTGTGCGGCTTGACGACGGAGTCCATGTTGGCGGCCGTGTAGGTACCGGTGCCGTGGCTCTTGACGAGCTCGGTGATGTCGGCGGAGGCCTGGTAGCTGCTCTCCTCGTCGGTGGTGATGTAGCCGATGGAGGGCTGCTGGTTGGCGATGTTGGTGTACTGGCCGTCACCGGGGAACTTGAGGTAGATCTCGTCGATCTGGCTCTCGGGCAGGACGACGTCGTCGATGCCGCGGGTGCCGCCCCAGTACAGGCGGGCGTGCTTGACCGTCGCCCCGGGGGGCAGCTGCAGGTCGGCGGAGCTGGCGGAGTAGATGGGGTCGCCGAGCGGGCCGATGCTGCCGGGATCGATGTTGACGTACCGCATCTGGTAGTTGTTGTTGATCGGCCTGCTGCCCGCCCCGGTGCGGCCCTGCTCGCACGGCGGCTGGGCGGGGTCGACGGGGGGCTTGGTCTCGTCACAGGTCATCAGGGAGTTGCTGATGTGGGTGACGGAGCCGTGGAAGTCGCCCTGGAAGCGGGTGGTGAAGGGCAGCCGGTTCTCCTGGATGGTGATCGCGGCGCGGTGGCCCTGGGCGGGGCCGGTGCCGCGGGAGTAGGCGGCGGGAGCGGCGAGCACGCAGGCGGCCGAGGCGACGGCCACGGCCGCCGCCAGCGCGCGGCGGGCGCGGCGGGCGGGGTCGGCGGAGCGCGGGGGCTGAGGGTGCGACAACTGAACCTCCGGTGAGGTGTATTCGTGGATGCCCCCTCACGAGAGCACCGTTCGGGCCATTTGTCGGTGGATTGCTCCGAACGGGGGCGAGCCGTGGAGCGGGGGCGGTTCCGGCCCCCGGGGTGCTGCCGAGGCGTCGTCGGAACGGTGCGGGCGGCCGGGCGCGGACCGGCGCACGCCCCCGCCAAGATAGGTTAGGCTTGCCTTACTTTCTCGGGGGTTGGAGGATGTCATGGGGCATGGCTGGGAGGGCGTCGTCCTCAAGCTGATGCGGGGCAGGGACTTCCCGCTGACGGTCACCGGTGCCGAGGACGTGACCGAGCACTGCCGCCGCGTCCACTTCCGCGACGGGGGGATGCTGGCGGTCACGGGCATCCACCCGACGATGTGGGTGCGGGTCTGGTTCCCCGGTGCGGACCGCCCGCACCAGCGCGCCTACACCCTGGTCGACCCGGACCCGGTGGCCGGGACGTTCGCCATGGAGTTCGCCCTGCACGAGGGGCCCGCCGGCCGCTGGGCGCGGGGGGCGAACCCCGGGGACACCGTTCAGGCGACCGTGCAGGGCTCCGCCTTCGTCGCGCCGGACCCGGCGCCCGAACGGATGTTCCTGATCGGCGACAGCGCCTCCGCCCCCGCGATCAACTCCCTGCTCTCCGCGCTGCCCGAGGTGCCGGCCACCATCTGGCTGGAGACCCGGCACGGGAGTGACGAGAACCTGCCGCTGCGGATCCGCCCGGCGCGCCACGAGGTGCGCCGGGTGCCGCGCGAGGACGACGGGGCGCAGCTGGTCGCGGAGGTGCGCGCCGCGCTGCCCGGCCTGCTCGGGGACCCGGCGGGGGCGTACGTGTGGATCGCCTGTGACACGGTGACCACGCGCGCTCTCGCCCGGTTCACCCGGAAGGAGCTCGCCGTGCCCAGGCCGCAGGTGCACGCCCTCGGCTACTGGCGGCCCTGAGGACCCGTGGCGCCCGGCCGTGGGGGTCCGGGCGCCACGTTCACACGTCCCGCCGACGCGGTCGGCCCCTGTCCGCCCCCGCTGCGTCCTGCTGTGTCCCGCCGTCTTCCGGTGCTCGCGGCGTGCGCCGGGGTGCGCCGGGGTGTCGGGCCCGCCCCGGCACGGCTTCCTCGCGCCCGGCCCGAGCCCGAGCCCGACGCCAGACGCCAGACGCCTGACGCCTGACGCCTGACGCTCGAAGTCCGAAGCCCGACGCTCGGGGTCGGACGCCCCGCGCCGGATCTCCGGCGCCCGATGTGCCGTGCCTCGTGTCCTGCGTGTGGTGTCCCCTTCCCTGCGCTCTCCCTTCACCGAGCCCGCTGCCCTGTCGCGCCGGGCTGCTCCGTCACGCCCGCGCCCGCGCGTTCGCGGGCGCGGCGTCGGCGCGGGCGCCGGGAAAGGCCGTCCGGTGATTTCGACTCCTCCCGCCCTCCGGTCCGGACCATGATTCGTGTTCGACGGGTCCAGGATTCTCGGCGGTGGGCGGAAAAGCGTTTCTGCTCCCTCCGTAACCCTTTCGGGGTCGGCTCCGGCCGAGGTGTGGCGCTGCCCGTCTCCCGGCCGATCCTGCTTTCCGCCCGCCGTGGAACCCGGGGCCGTCGCCCGTCTCCCACCCCGGCCGTACCCCGTCGTGACAGTGGCCCCGACGGCGGTGGCAACGGTGCTGGTGGGGGTCGGAACGGTGCCCGCGCGCCCGGGACCGCCGTGGGCGGCGGGATCGCCGCCCACGGCGCTGTCGGGGTCTGCCGCCGGCACCGTCGACGGGGTGCCCGGCCTTTGCCGCCCCGCGTGGGTGGCATGACGTGACATCAGGGAAATCCGTCGGACCGTCGGGTCCGGTCACCCGGCGGCTTGACAGCGAGGTCCGACCAATAGTTAGGTTAGCCTTACCTAAGTAGGGCGGGTGGCCGAAGGCCGTCGGCCGTCGGTGCGTATCACATCGGTTCCACGGTTTCGGCCGGGCCGGTGGTCCGTGCCGTGCGCCGTCGCGCCGTCACCCCCGCGACAAGAGGAGGACGCCGCTCGATGCCTGAGATACCCCCGACCGACGCGTTTTCCCTGGAGCGCATCAGGCAGGACGTCGCCGATGTGCTGCAGATCGACCCGCAGGAACTCGACGACGACGAACTGCTCGTCTATCAGGGCATGGACTCGATCCGGTTGATGACCCTCGTCCAGCGCTGGCGCGACAAGGGCACCGAGGTGACCTTCGTCGACCTCGCCGGCGAGGCCACCATCAAACGCTGGCGGGATCAGCTCGGCACCCCCTGACCAGCGGAAGCCCGTCATCACCAGGAGAGACTCGCCAGTGAACACCTCTGAACAACCAACACTGCACGAAGAGTTCGACGTCATCGTGGTCGGCGGTGGCCCCGGTGGATCCACGGCCGCGACGCTCGTGGCCAAACACGGCCACCGGGTCCTGCTGCTGGAGAAGGAGACGTTCCCGCGGTACCAGATCGGGGAGTCGCTGCTCCCCGCCACCGTCCACGGCATATGTCGCCTGCTCGACGTCCAGGAGGACATGGAGAAGGCCGGCTTCATGGTCAAGCGGGGCGGCAGCTTCCGCTGGGGCACCAACCCCGTACCCTGGAACTTCCTCTTCGCCCTCGCCCCCGAGCTCTCCGGGCCCACCTCGTACGCGTACCAGGTGGAGCGGATGAAGTTCGACGACATCCTCCTCCGCAACGCCGCGAAGCACGGCGTCGACGTCCGGGAGAACTCCCCGGTGAGCGAGGTGCTGGAGGACGACGAGCGGGTGCGGGGCGTCCGCTACACCGACCCGCAGGGCCGGGTCCACGAGGTCGCGGCGCGGTTCGTCATCGACGCGTCGGGCAACAAGACCCGGATCAGCAGGCACGCGGGTGGGGAGCGGGTCTACTCCGAGTTCTTCAAGAACCTGGCGCTGTTCGGCTACTTCGAGGGCGGCAAGCGGCTGCCCGGCGCGGACCGCGGGAACATCCTCTGCGCCGCCTTCGACGAGGGCTGGATCTGGTACATCCCGCTCAGCGAGACCCTGACCAGCGTCGGCGCGGTGATCAGCCGGACCCGTGCGGCCGACATCCAGGGCACCGACGAGGAGCAGGAGAAGGCGCTGCTCGGGTTCATCGACCGCTGCGACATCGTCCGCGACTACCTCTCCGAGGCGACCCGCGTCACCGAGGGGACCTACGGCGAGCTGCGGGTCCGCAAGGACTACTCGTACGCCAACACCCGCTTCTGGCGGCCCGGCATGGCGCTCGTCGGGGACGCCGCCTGCTTCATCGACCCGGTCTTCTCCACCGGCGTCCACCTCGCCACCTACGCCGGGCTGCTGTCGGCCCGGTCGATCAACAGCGTGCTGGCGGGCGGGGTTTCGGAGGAGCGTGCCTTCGGCGAGTTCGAGGGCCGGTACCGCCGCGAGTACGGCGTCTTCTACGAATTCCTCAGTGCCTTCTACGACATGCAGGGCAGCGAGGAGAACTACTTCTGGAAGGCCAAGAAGGTCACCGCCTTCGACTCCTCCGACCTGGAGGCGTTCGTCACCCTGGTCGGCGGGGTGGCCTCCCGGGAGCGCGCGCTGACCGACTCCGCCGCGCTCACCGAGCGGTTCGCCTCCTCCTCGAAGGCGCTGTCCGACGCCGTGGCCGCCACGGGGTCGATGCAGACCGAGTCCGGTGAGCGGATGAACCACCTCTTCGGTGCCAAGGTCGTCGGCGACGTGATGCACGAGATGAACGAGATCCAGCGGCGCGGTGTCCTCGGCGCCGACATCAAGGAGTCTCCGCTGCTGCCCGACGGCCTCGTGCCGGGCGCCGACGGCCTCTCCTGGGCCGAGCCGGCCGGAGGCTGACCGAACCCCGGCCGCCGGGCGGGCTCCGCCACGCCCGCCCCGGCGGCCGGTCCGGCCGCACGCCGTGGCCGGACCGACCCCGAACGACTTCCGCGCCGGTGACCGCACGCTTCCGTGCGGACCGCTCCACGACGAGCACGAAAGGCAGGTCGGCAGACCCGTGGGCCTTCCCTCCCTCGGCCATGCGGCCCAATGGGCCATGCTGGTGCAGCTGCTGGTGATCACCGTCGTGGCGCACCTCGCCGGTGCCGCCGCGCGCAGGCTGCGTCAACCCGCGGTCATCGGCCAGCTGGTGGCGGGTGTGCTGCTCGGCCCTTCCGTCCTCGGGGTGCTCTGGCCCGGCGGGGAGCACCGGCTCGTCCCCGGTGAGACCCTGCTGGGGGCGCCGATCAACACGGTGGCCTGGCTCGGCGCGGCCTTCCTGCTGTTGCTCACCGGCCTGGACACCGACCTCGGCGTGATCCGCAGGCTGGGCCGCCCGGCGCTGATGATCGCCGCGGGGGCCGTCCTGGTCCCGTTCGCGGCCGGGGTGGGTCTCGCGCTGCTGCTGCCGGACTCGTTCGCCGGGGGCGCCGCGAGCCGGCCGTCGTTCGTGCTGCTGGTCGCCGTCTCCCTCAGTATCTCGTCGATCCCGGTGGTCGCCCGCGTGCTGACCGAACTCGGCTTCCTCAAGGCCGACTTCGGCCAGATGATCCTCACCGTGGCGCTGGTGTCGGACGCGGTGGGGTGGATGGCGCTCGCCGGGGTGACGGTGCTCGCCGGACCGGGTGGCGGTGACGCGGGGGAGCTGCTGGCCCCGGTGGCCGGCCTGCTCCTGCTGACGGCGGTCCTCGTGCTGGTCGCCCCGCGGCTGGTCGACGCCGCGCTGGCCCGGGTGCGCCGGTCGGACCGGCTGCCCGGCAGGACCGGTGGGACCGGCGGGACCGGCAGGGAAGGTGAGGCCGGTGAGGCCGGGACCGGTGGCTCCGGGGACCTCCTGGTGGCCGTCGTCCTGGCCCTGGTGCTCGCGGTGGCCGCCGACGCGGTCGGCTCCGACGGCCTGCTCGGTGCCTTCGCGGCGGGTCTGCTGCTCGGACGCTCGCCGCACTACCGGCCGCGCCTGCGCGGTCAGTTGGAGCCGGTCACGCTCGTCCTGCTGGCACCGGTCTTCTTCGCGGTCGCAGGGCTGCGGATGGACCTCACCGTCCTGAGCGGTGCGGAGGCACTGCTCTGGGCGGCCGGATATCTCGCGGTGGCGGTCTGTTTCAAGGTCGCCGGCGCGTACGGGGGGGCGCGGCTCGCCCGGCTCCCGCGACGCCAGGGTCTGGCCGTCGCGGTGGGCCTGAACTGCCGCGGTGCGGTGGAGGTGGTGGTCGCCTCGGTGGGACTCTCCGCCGGGGTGCTGAGCGAGACCGGCTACACGGTGATCGTGCTGATGGCCCTGTTGACCACCGCCGCCACCGGGCCGCTGCTGAGGGCGGTCGCGCCCCCGCCGGGCCGGCTGTTGAAGCCCGCCGGCCCCAGGGCCGGGTCGGCCGACCGGGTCCGGGCGGCCCGGTAGGCCCCCCGCCCCGCATCCCGACCCCGCTTCGACCCCGAGCCCGACCCGATCCCCGACCCGATCCCCGACCCGATCGGACCCGGACAGCGTCCGGTTCGACCGTGTCCGCCCCGCCGGCCCGCCGCCGTCGACCCCTCGACACCGCGGCCCGACCTCCACCGCCCAGCCACCGGCGACCCCGCGCCGCCGTTACCCGTGCCGTCCTCCCAGGAGCCTCTGAGTGTCCCTGCGTGACCTGTTGATCGACACCGCCCCCCTACGGGCGAGCCGCGACTTCCGCGCGGTCTTCATAGCCCGGACCGTCTCGCTCTTCGGTCTCGGCATCGCCACCGTCGCCCTCGCGGCCCAGGTCTACGACCTCAGCGGATCGACCCTGACCGTCGCTGCGGTCAGCATGGTCATGAGCGTCAGCGTGCTGGTCGGTTCGCTGGTCGGCGGCGTCCTGGCGGACCGCACCGACCGGCGGCGCCTGATCATCCTGGCGCGCGGCGCCGCGGCCCTCGCGTTCGCCGGGCTCGCCGCCAACGCCTTCCTCCCCGAACCGAGCCTCTGGGCGATCTACCTCTGCGTCGCCTGGGACGGCCTCGCCTCCGGGGTCAGTGTGACCGCGCTGATGGCCGTCGCACCGACGCTCGTCCGGCGCGACCAACTCCCGGCGGCCGGTGCCCTGCTGTCCCTCACCACGGAGATCGGCTCGGTCGCCGCGCCGTTCCTCGGGGGCGTGCTGCTCGCCGCGTCCGGTCCCGGCACGGCCTTCGCCGTCACCGCCGCGACCACCGCGCTGACCACCCTGCTGGTGACCCGGCTCCGTCCGCTGCCGCCCGTCCGCCACGAGGCCGACCCGGACGACGGGGCGGGCGCGGACGACGGATCGCCGCTGGTCGCGCTGCGCTACGCGGTGAAGCACCGGGTGGTCGGCGGCCTGCTCCTGCTGGGCGGCGCCACGGCGCTGTTCGGCGTCCCCGTGGTGCTCTTCCCCGAGCTCGTCGACACCCGCTTCGGCGGCGGCGAACTGATGCTCGGCCTGCTCTACACCGCGCCGGCGGTCGGCGCCGTCATCGCCTCCGCCACCAGCGGATGGGTGGGCCGCAGCAAGCGCCCCGGTGCGGTGCTGATCGGGTCCGTCCTGGTGACCGGACTGGCCGTCGCCGGTTTCGGCCTCAGCCCGTCCGTGGTCCCGGCCTTCCTGGCGCTCGCGGTGGCCGGTGCGGCCGGCACCGTCGCCGCGATCCTCGACTACGCCCTGCTCCAGCACCACACCCCGGACCGCCTGCGGGGCCGGATGGTCAGCGTCGTCACCGCCGAGCAGACCACCGGCGAGATCGGCGGCGAGGCCGAAGTGGCCCTGCTCGCCCGATGGTTCAACCCGGGCGGGGCGGCGCTCCTGAACGGCATCGTGTGCGCCCTGGCGGCGGTCGTGGTCGCCCTCGCGGTGCCGGGCCTGCGCCGGGCGACGCTCCCCGACGACGAGGAGGAGGACGACGAGGGCCACGACGGCCACGACGGCCACGAGGACGGCGCAGGCCCGTCCGGCCCCGTCCACGGCACCGACCCGGTCCACACCGAACAGGGCGACGGCCGCCCGACGGCGCCGGCCAGCCCCTGACCCCGCCGGCTCCGGCCTCCCGCTCCGGCCTCCCCCAGACCCGGACCACCCGACCCGGACCCCCCAGACCCGGATTACCCGACCCGGACCCCCCAGACCCGGACCACCCGGCCCCTGCGCCGATGGCTCCAGACCGGCGGCCCCGTGCCCCGCACGGCCGGCCGCCCCACCCCGAAGAAACCGGAAAGGCACCACAGGTGACCCGTCAGATCGCAAGCCCCGACCACAACCGGCGCAGAGACACGCGCGCCCGCGGGCCGCGTGGGGTGCTCGCCGCCCTTCTCACCACCGTCCTGATCGCCGCCGCCGCGGCCTGCACCACCAGCTCCGACGGCAGCGCCTCCGACTCCCAGGACCCGTCCGCGTCGTCGAACGCCACCCGCGTCGTTTCGACGCCCGACGGTGACGTGACCGTCCCCGCGAAGCCCAAGCGGATCATCGGCCTCTCCTACGCCGCCGCCTGGCTGCTGGACTCCGGCATCCCGATGGTCGGCGTCACCTCGATCGACGACGCCGCGCTCTCCGCCGAGCAGAAGGCCAAGGTCAAGGAGATCCCCCTGGTCGGCGAGGGGAACGAGCTGAACTTCGAGAAGATCGCCTCGCTCACCCCCGACCTGATCATCATCTCCGCGCCCAAGCGGGTCCAGTTCCAGATCGACAAGCTCAAGCCGATCGCCCCGGTGGTCTCCTTCGGCATCGGCAACCCGGACGAGCTGCTCGCCACCACCCTCAAGGTGACGGACGCCGCCGGCCGGCCGGAGGCCGGCCTCAAGGTGAAGAAGGAGTACGAGGACAAGGCCGCCCGGATCAAGACGGCCTACGCCGACAAGCTGGCGAGGACGAACTGGGCGATCGTCAACTCCGGTGAGTCCGGCAAGTTCTCCGCCTACGACGGCAAGTCCTGGCTCGGCCTGGTCCTCAAGGACGTGGGCGGCAGGTTCGCCGCGCTGCCGGGCGTGGGCTTCGAGGACGCCTGGGCCGACCTCTCGTACGAGGAGATCGGCAAGCTCGACGGCGCCGACGTGATCCTCGTCGACGGCGACGAGCCGGGCGCCAAGCCGTCCGCCGAGACCACCGACCTGATGAACCAGACCAACTGGAAGTCGCTCAAGGCGGCCAAGGCCCAGCAGGTCCACCCCGTGCCGGCGTTCTTCACCAGCCGCTACCCCGAGGCCGGCCGGATCCTCGACCAGCTGGAACAGATCCTCAAGACGCTCTGACCCGGCACCGGTCCGGCCGGTACCCGAACCGGCCGGACCCGCCCGCCCCGCCCCCGAACCAGGAGCACGACAGCCATGAACGACCGCCCCCAGAGCCGCCTCCCGCTCACCGGAGCCCAGTCCGGAGTCTGGTACGGGCAGCGACTCGAACCCGGCAACACCGCGTACAACGTGGGCCAGTACGTCGAGATCCGGGGGCGGTTCGACCAGGAGGTCTTCGAGACGGCGCTGCGCCGCGCGGTCGCCGAGGCCGAGGTGCTCGGGATGCGCTTCGGCGAGGAGGACGGCGTTCCCTACCAGGAGCCCGCCCCGCGGGCCGACTGGCCGCTCGACCTGGCCGATCTGCGGGCGGAGGCCGACCCGGAGGCCACCGCCCTGGAGCTGATGCGGGCGGACCTCTCCCGCCCGGTGGACCCGGCCGCGGACCGGCTCTTCGCCTACGCCCTGTACACCGTCGCCGAGGACCGGGTGCTCTGGTACCAGCGCGTCCACCACATCGCCCTCGACGCCTACGGTTTCACCCTGCTCGCCCGGCGCACCGCCGAACTGCACACCGCGCTGTCCCGCGGCGTGGAACCGCCGCCCGCGGCGCCCGGCCGCCTGGCCGACCTGCTCGCCGAGGAGGCCGAGTACCGGGACTCCGCCCGCAGCGCCGCCGACCGCGCCTACTGGGCGGAGCAGCTGGCGGACGGCCCCGAGCCCGCGCCGCTGGCAGGCGTCGGCCACCCGGCCGCCCCGCACTTCCTGCGCACCGGTGCCACCCTGACCGCCGAGGAGAGCACCGGGCTGCTCGACCTCGCCCGCGCCGCCCGTGCCACCTGGGCGGACGTGGTCACCGCCGCGTTCGCCGGCTACCTGCACCGGATGACCGGCACCAGGGACGTCCTGCTGGCCATGCCCGCGATGACGCGGCTCGGCTCGGTGGCGCTCACCGTGCCCGCGATGAAGGTGAACGTCCTGCCGCTGCGGCTCTCCGTCGCGCCCGGTACGGCCTTCGGCGACCTGGTGTCGCAGGTCGTCCGCAGGGTGCGTGACCTGCGCCGACACCAGAACCACCGCGCCGAGGAGATCCGGCGCGACCTCGACCCGGCCGGGCGCCGCCACGGCGTGTTCGGCCCGATGGTCAACATCAAGGCGTTCGACTACCAGCTCGACTTCGACGGTGCCCCCGGCATCGCCCGCAACCTCGCCGCCGGACCGGTGGACGACCTCACCCTCTCCGTCTACCTGGACGGCGGCAACCTGGTCCGGTTCGAGCTGGACGCCAACCCCCGGACCTACCGGGAGGACGAACTCGCGGACCGGTGCGCCGAGTTCCTGACCCTCCTGCGCGCGCTCGCCGCCGTCGAGGAGCCCGGGCTGCCCGTGGGGCGGATACCGCTGCTGAGCGCCGAGCGGCGCCGCGAGGCCCTCGCGCTCCCGGACGCGGTGGGTGTGGTTCCGGTGGTGGGTTCGGTGGTGGAGCGGTTCGAGGGGTGGGTGCGGGAGGCGCCGGGTGCGGTGGCGTTGGTGGTGGGTGAGGAGTCGTTGACGTACGGGGAGTTGGGGGAGCGTTCGGCGCGGTTGGCGTCGGTGTTGGTGGGTCGGGGGGCCGGTCCGGGTCGTTGGGTGGGGTTGGCGTTGCCGCGGTCGGTGGACCTGGTGGTGGCGATGGTGGCGGTGTTGCGGTCGGGGGCGGGGTATCTGCCGTTGGATCCGGGCTTCCCGGCGGAGCGGCTCGCCTTCATGACGGAGGACGCCGGCCCGGTCTGCACCGTCGCGGTGGGGGAGACCGCCCGGGCGGTGCCGGAAGGGGTGCCGGTGCTGCTGCTCGACGATCCGGAGGTCGCGGCCGGGATCGTCGCGGCGCAGCCCGCCCCGTCCGTGCCGGTGGATCCGGAGGGGGCGGCGTATGTGATTCACACGTCGGGTTCGACGGGGCGTCCGAAGGGTGTGGTGGTGTCGCACGGGGCGTTCGCGGGTTTTCTGGCGGCGATGGACGGTCGGTTGGGTCTGGGGCCGGGTGATGCGTTGGTCGCGGTGACGACGGTGTCGTTCGACATCGCGGGGTTGGAGTTGTT
>NZ_JBEXNT010000122.1:0-28855 GCF_040611255.1 Kitasatospora sp. NPDC002965
TCTCCCGCCCGCCCCGGACCCGGCCGGGGCACGTCGGGCGCCGGCCGGCCCGCCACGGCGCAGGGGCGGGCCGGCCTGCTCCCGACGGTGCCGCTCAGGCGATCACCCGGGCGGGGTGATCACTCGGAGGGCCGGTGATCGTGGTTCCCCTCGACGGCCGGGTGACGGCGGCGCCGGGCTGCGACGACCAGCATCGGGGCGCCGGCGAGGAGCAGGGCCGCGCCCGTCGCGGCGACCGGGAGCAGGTCGCCGGCACCCGTCTCCGGCAGCGGCGCCGCGGGACCGTGCCCGGCCGGCGGCTGCGGGGCCGGCGGCTTGGGCCGTGGGCTGTGAGCCGGCCTCGGGGTCTCGGTCGGCTTCGGGCTGTGCGTGGGCTTCGGGCTGTGCGTCGGTTTCGGGCTGTGCGTGGGCTTCGGGCTGTGCGTGGGCCGGGGCGAGTGGGTGGGCTGCGGCGCGGCCCTGACCGTCACGGTCGCCGACGAGGGCGGCGAGGTGACGGTCGTGGGACCGGGGGCGACGGCCGTCGCGACGGCCGTGTTGGCGATGGTCTCCTGACCGAGGTCGGCCTCGGTGACGGTGTAGGTGCCGGTGCAGGTGACCGAGCCGCCGGGAGCCAGCGGCGTGTCGGCGCAGGAGTGCGCCGGGGTGCCGCCCGAGCCGTTGAAGGCGGTGTCCACGACCTCGGGACGGGTGAGCGTGACGTTGCCGGTGTTGGTGAGGAGCAGGGTGTAGCTCACGACCTGGCCCGCGTGGTCGACCACGGCGGGTGCGGCGGACTTGACCAGGGTGAGCGCGGGCTGCCGGGTGGGCGTCACCGTCGCGGTGGAGGGCGGGGAGGTGACCGGGGGACCGCTCGGCGGGGTGCCGGTGGCGGTGGCGGTGTTGGTGAGCGTCCCGGCGTCGATGTCCGCCTGCGTCACGACGTACGAGGAGGTGCAGGTCATCGACTCCGCCGGGGCCAGGGTGGTGCCGGGACAGCTGACGGTCGGAATGGTCCCCGCACCGGAGAACGAGGTGTCCGCGGCGGTCACCCCGGTCAGCGTGACGTTCCCGGTGTTGGTGACCAGGTAGGAGTAGGTGAGCCGCTGCCCGGGTGTCAGGGTCGCCACCAGCGTGGAGCGCCGGTTGTTGCCGCCGCCCCCGCCGGTGGAGGCGGTCTTCTCCAGGGTGAGGGACGCCCGCGGACCGGTCACCGTGGTGGTGGAGGGCGGGGAGGTGACCGGCGAACCGGTGGGCGGGGTGCCGGTGGCGGTGGCGGTGTTGGTGAGCGTCCCGGCGTCGGCGTCGGCCTGGGTCACCGTGTACGCGGCGAAACAGGTCATGGACTGGCCCGGGACGAGGGTCGTGTCCGGGCAGGTGATCGCGGGTGGTGTGCCCGTGCCGGAGAACGAGGTGTCCGTGACGCTGATGTCGGTCAGCGTGACGTCCCCCGCGTTCGTCACCACGAACCAGTAGATGATCGCGGAGCCCGCCACCAGGGTGGTGACGAGCGCCGAGCGCCGGTTGTTGCCGCCGCCCCCGCCGCCGGTCGTGGCCGTCTTGTCCAGCGTCAGCGCCGGCCCGGTCCGGGGGCCGGTCACCGTGGTGGTGGAGGGCGGGGAGGTGACCGGCGAACCGGTGGGCGGGGTGCCGGTGGCGGTGGCGGTGTTGGTGAGCGTCCCGGCGTCGGCGTCGGCCTGGGTCACCGTGTACGCGGCGGAGCAGATCATGGACTGGCCCGGGACGAGGGTCGTGCCCGGGCAGGTGATCGCGGGCGGTGTGCCCGTGCCGGAGAACGAGGTGTCCGTGACGCTCACGCCGGTCAGGGTGACGTTCCCGGTGTTCTTCACCAGGTAGGAGTAGACGAGGGTCTGCCCCGGCGACAGGGTCGCCACGAGCGTGGAGCGGCGGTTGTCGCCACCGCCCCCGCCGCCCGAGGCGGTCTTCTCGACGGAGAGGGCTGCGCTCTGCAACGCGACCGCCGTCACGGGGGAGTCGGGCGCGGTCACCGCGGAGCCGGTGGGCGGGGTGCCGCTCGCGGTACCGACACCGGTGACCCTGCCCGCGTCGACGTCGGCCTGCGTCACCGTGTAGGGCGCGGTGCAGGTCATCGAGGCGCCCTGGGCGAGGGCGGTGTCCGGACAGGAGACCACCGGCGGGGTCCCGGTCCCGCTGAACGAGGTGTTCGCGGCGGTGACCGCGGTCAGCGGCTCGTCACCGGTGTTGGCCAGCAGGTAGGAGAAGGTGATCGTCTGGCCGGCCGCCCGGAAGGTCGTCGGCGCGACGCTCTGCGTCAGCGACAGGGCGGGGGACTGCGCGGTGGCGACGGGCGCCAGGGGGAACGCCGCGACGAGGACCGCCCCCACGGCCACGACCGAGGTCAGCAGGCCGGGACCACGGCGGGTCCCGCGTGCGCCCTCCGGTCCCGGTGGTCGTCCGGGGGCGCCTCTGGTTCCGCCGACTCGCATCGTGGTTCTCCTCATCTCGCCCCGTACCGGGAGGACCGGCGCGACGGCGGCACGACCTTCATGGACAGGTGGACGGCCGCACCCGCACCGGACGCGGCACGGAACAGATACTCGAATCCGAGGTCTCTCCATCGTTCGTGATCGCAGGAATCATCCGGCCGGGTGCGCACACTCGCCGGAACGGTCCTGCTCCGCAGGTCCCGCAGGTCCCGAAGTCCCCGCGTGTCGCCGGACGGACGCCCCGCCGAACCGGTCGGGTGCCGCGGTGAGGGGGCGGGACGGGAGCGTGCGACGGGCGCCGTCCATTTCGGTTCGGTCACGGCGTGTCCCATTGGTTGATCATTGGGTGGGAGTGCGGTGATTGATCTTGTTGGCACCGGAGTGGACCGACTCTCATAATTTCGGCTGAGACGCGTCACGGGCGGCCTGAAGTGCGCTGCCGGGGGCGGCCCGCGAGGCGCCGACGCGCGACATTCCGCTGTCTTCCTGGGGGAGTCCCTTGTCCGCGCCCGAGAGTTCGCCGTCTGCCGCCGACCAGGCGCAGCAGGGGGTGCTCGATCCCGCCGCCGTGTCCGGCCCGGGGTCGTCCGATCCCGCCCTGCCCGATCCTGCCGCGTCCGGCCCCGCCGCCTTCGACCCGGCCCCTGCCCCGGCCCCTGCCCCTGCCCCTGCCCCGGTCGCCCGGCGGACGCTGCCGCGCGCTCTCGGGGTGACCCTGGCCGCCGCGGGCCTGATCGCCGTGACGGCGACCAGCGCCGCCGTCACCGTGGCCGTCGGCAGGCCGGACCCGGAGGCGGCCGTCGTGGCCGGCACCGCGGCACGTCCGGTCCCGGCCGCAGCCACCTCGGCGCCGCCCACCGCGTCGCCCACCGTGTCCGCCCCGGCGTCCACGGCGGCACCCGCCCCCACTGCGGCTCCCAAGCCGGCGAGCACCGTCAGAGGGACCGTCAACGGCGGGAAGCACGAGGGCGATCTGCGCTACTTCCTGCTCCCGATCCCCGAGGGCGGCGAGTCCTACGGACCGGCCGACGGCATGACGCTGACGGACGAGGAGGTCGCGGACGAGTTCAACAACCGGGACACCATCATGCGGATCCTCCGTGCGTACGGCTACAAGGACGCCGCGACCCGGACGTACCGCACGGCGGACGGCAAGGCCGAAGTCACCGTCACCCTGCTGCGCTTCGGCTCCGCCGGGGACACGAAGGAATTCGCCGAGGGCTACACCATGAGCCTGGAACCGATGGAGATCACCGGCGACCCCGGTGCCCGCGGCTACGTCCGCACACCCAAGCAGCAGGCCTACACCGGCTCGATGACCGGGATCTCCAGCCAGGGTGACGTGCAGTACACGATCGACGTCGACGTGAAGGGCACCCCGGACAAGGCCCTGCTCAGCGAGCTGATGCGGCGCCAGCGCGCCTGGCTGACCTCCGGCGGCTGAGTCCGCCCGAGTGCCGCCCGAGTGTCACCCGCGTCCCGCCTGATTCCCGCCGCCCGCGTTCTCCGCCGCCTCTTCCTTTTCCCAGGAGCCACCGCGTGACCACCGAACCCCTGGCGCCGGCACCCGCCGCCGCCCTCCCTCCGGACCGGGCCGCCGAGTTCCGGCCCCCCGAGGACCCGGCCGCCGGGCACCCGGCCCCCGAGCACCCGGCCGCCTTCCCCGCGCCCGCCGCCGCTCGCGTTCGCGCCCCCCGCCGGCCCCGGCCGGTCCTGTTGCTGGTCTCCGGCCTGGTGCTCGGCACCGTGGCCGGCGGGGCCGTCGGCTACGGGATCCAGGCGCGCCGGCCGCCGACGCCGCTGCCGCCGATCCAGGTGGCGCTGCCGTCCTACCCGGCCGAGGCGGTCGACCCCGCAGCCGTCGCCGCGGCTGCGCCCGCACCGCTCGCCATCGACGGCGACCTGCGGAAGCTGCTGCTCACGGCGCCGGCCGGCAGCTCGGCCTGGGACGACTACCCCGGCACGCCCAGCTGGATCTCGATCGGCGAGCTCGCCGAGCGCAGCGGCCCGTCCGCGGGCGCCTTCAGGGACCTGGCCGAGCGGGGCTTCCGCCGCGCCGTCGAGGTCGACTGGAAGCAGGGCGACCTGAAGGTCCGGGTCTCGCTGATCCAGTTCTCCGACGACTTCGTCGCCCAGGCCGGGAACCGGGTGAGGGGTTACCGGCTGGAGCCGTTCGCGGCCGAGGCCAACGGCGGCTACCGGGTGGAGAAGGAGCCCTTCTTCTGGGCCGAGACCACCGAGAAGTTCTACCAGGGCATCGCGGCCGCGCAGCGCGGCACGGTGGCGATGGAGGTCAAGGTCTTCGGGCTGCGGCCGGTGGACGCCGAGCTCGTGAAGAACCTCGCCAAGCAGCAGTGGGAGCGGCTGGTATGAGCGACGACACCGTGATGAGTGACGACACCGTGACCGGCTCCCCGAGCACCGAGCCGCACGTCGCGCCCGCGGCCGGAGCGCCGTCGGCCGGCGAACCGGCGGCCGAACGCGCCCCCGCCCCGCCGCTCGCGCCGTCTCCCGAGCCCGTTCCGTCCGACCCGTCCGCGCCGTCCGCGCCGTCCGACCCGCTCGCGCTGCCGTCGGTCTCCCGCCGGCTCCTGCGCGCCACCGGCGCGACCGTGGCGGCCGCCCTGGTCGGCGTGGTCATCGGCGTCGGCATCATCGAGGTCCGGTACGACGACCCGGCGCCCGTCGCCGCCGCCGCGCCGGCGCCCGCGCCGCCCACCCCGGGCGCCACCCCGGCGCCCTTCGGGGCGAAGTCCAACGGCAACCACTTCGGCTCGCTGCGCGACCTGCTGCTGCCGGTCCCCTCCGACTACGGGCTCGGTCCGGACGAGGGCGGCTACGGCAACGACGTCGAACTGACGGCCGCGCAGCTCTCCGCCGAACTGGACGAACTCCTCCAGGTGCCCAAGGAGCAGCAGGAGAAGCTCCGCGCGTACTGGGAGGGCCTGCACGTCAAGGCCACCGGTATCCGCACCTACGCCGAGCGGAAGGGCGGCCTGGTCATCGGCATGAGGCTGCGCCAGTTCAACCAGCAGGAGGTGCAGCGGATGAACGAGTACACGGCCGTGTTCACCGGTGACACCGGGCTCTTCCGCACCGGCCCCGCCGTCCCGGGCCACCCCGAGGCGCACTGCTACCTGATGCCCGCCCCGCCGTCCGCGCCGATCGACTACCTGGAGTGTTCGGCCGCCGAGGGCGACCTCCTGGTGGTCATGAGCGTCGAGGGTGTGGCGCCGCTGCCCAAGGACAAGATCGTCGCCTTCCTCGCCCAGCAGCTCGACCGTCTCGCCACCCCGGGAGCGTCCGCATGACCGACAGCACCATGCCGCACGACAGTGCCGCCTCCGGGGCCGCCCCCGCGGGACCCGCCGCCCCGGAGGGTCGCGGTACCGCGGAGGGCGACGTCACGGCGTCCGCCACTCCTGAGGCGGTCACGGCGTCCCCGGCGTCCCCGGCGCCCCCGGTGCCGGCCGCGTCCGACCGCGCCCCCGGAGACGACGCCGGGGACGGCCCCGGCCCCGGCGAGAACCCCTGGACCGCCCCCGGTGCGACGGTCCCGGGCCCCGTCGAACCGCCGAGCGCCGAGGAGCTCGCGGCCCGCCGCACCCGCCGGCGCAAGGCGGCGCTGCGGTGGGGCGCGGCGGTGGTGGTCTGCGCGCTGGCCGGCACGGGTTCCGCGCTGGCCGTCACCGCGCCCGAGCGCACCGACCTCCCGGGCCTGGCCACCGAGAGCGACGGCCGCTACACCTTCCCGGCCCTGGTGCTCCCGCCGCTGCCCTCCGGCAAGCCCGTTCCCCGGGAGAACAAGAGCCGGCACGCGGCCGACCTGCGGTACCTCCTCCTCCCCGCCCCGCAGGAGGCCGGCGGTTCGCTCGCCCCGGTGGTCTTCCCGACCCCGACCCCGCCTCCGACCGGGAGCCCGACCGGAAGCCCGACCGGGGGCCCCACCGGAACCCTGGCCGCCGCGAGCCCCACCACGTCCGCCGCTCCGCCCCCGGCGACCGCCTCCACCCCGCCTGCCACGGCCCCCCTCGCGGACTGGGTCACCTGCGACGCCGTCGCCGCCGAGCAGAAGGACCCGGCCGCGGTGCGTTCCCTTCTCCTGGAGAGCGCCTGCCGGGCCGCCACCGTCCGGGAATGGACGGCGACCGACGGCACCCGGACGCAGATCCGTCTGCTCGCCTTCGGTTCCTCCGCCGCGGCCTGGGACGTCTACCGCGAGCTCCGCGACGGGGACCAGAAGGACCCCGGCTCCCGGACCACTCCCATGGAGGGCTGGGACACCGTCTTCGGCGTCGCCGTCGAGACCCGGGGGACCCCGGCCACCACGGCCGGCACGGCCCTCACCGCCCGCCTGGCCTACCTCTCCGCGGGCGACCTCGTGGGCGTGGTCACCATGACCAACCCCGGGGGCGTCCCGGCCGAGGCGTTCCGCCAGGTCGTCACCCTCCAGTCCGACCTGCTGGCCTGACCCCCCGGGCGGGGGGGGGCCCCCCCCCCCCCCCCCCCCCCCCCCCCCCCCAAACCCCCCCCCCCCCGGGCCCCCCCCCCCCCCCCCCCCGGCCCCCCCCCCCCCCGGGGGGGGCCCCCCCCCCCCGCCCCCCCCCGCCCGCTCACGTCGTCGTGCCCGGCCGCGGGGTGCTCCTCCTCAGGCGGGGACGCCGCTGGTGTCGAGGGTCAGCCGGACGGCCTCCCGGTGGAGGGCGGTGCCACTGACGACCGCGATGCTCTCCTCGCCGCGCTCCTCGCGGCTCGCGTCGGTTCCCGCGGCCCCGATCACGGCGAGGGTCGCCGTGTAGGCGCCCCACGTGAGCCGCCGTGCCGCCATCGCCGTGCCGTCCACGACGAGCCGGCCCGCTCCGAGGACGGGCCCGGACGGCAGGGGGATCGGTCCGTCGGGCGAGGAGTTGACGAGGAAGTCGCGCAGGAGGGCCTCGGGGTCCAGCGTCGGGAACACGCGGACGTGCGCCGGCAGGCGCCGCTGGGTGCTGACCTGCACCAGCAGGGTGCGCCCCTCGTGGTAGCCGAGGTCGAGTCGCTGGAGGAGCCCGTCGGTCGACCCCTGGCCCACCAGGCACTGCCATCCGGGCCGGGGCGCGTCGAGCAGGGCCGCGGGGCGGCCGAACGACCGCAGGAGCTCCGGCCAGGTGGGATCGACGGGTCGCCCCGGGTGGGCGGAACTGTGGAACACGGCGGCCCTCCGGACGGTCGCGGGTGTGCTGGGTGCTCTCCATCCTGACAGAGCGTCAGCCGTCCCGGACCGGAACGTCGGCGGCGGGCAACCGGGGGAGGGGGCCGTACCGCCGGAGCGCCGAGCAGGAGGGAAGTCCACGGCGTCGCCCCGGGGACCCGGGGGCGGGTCGGGGCCGAGGCCGCCGGCTTCCGGTGGGCCGACACCCGGTCCGGGTCGGCGAACACCGACTCCTCGCCACTCCCAACGTATAGCGCACCGGGGGGCTTGCGGCAAGGCCCCGGTGGGGGAACACAATGGTCGGCCACGGCCGATATTCCGGAAAAGACAGATTTGCCCCCTACGTCCCGCTTCGTCGACGTGCGTGCTGCGCGGGACGTCGCGGGCGGGACTCGTCGCGCGGACTCGTCGCGCCGCTCCGGCGTCCCCCGCCGGAGCGCGGGGGCACACGTCGGGGCCGGCCGGAATCCACTCTCGTTGAATGGGCGTTGTGATGATTGACGTGATCGTGGTCGGCGGCGGACCGACCGGCTTGATGCTGGCCTGCGAGCTGCGGCTGCACGGTGTGCACGTGGTCGTGCTGGAGAGGTCGACCGAACGGACGAGGCGGTCCCGCGGGCGCGGCCTGCACACGCGCAGCGTCGAACTGATGGACCAGCGCGGTCTGTTGGAGCGGTTCCTCGCGGCCGGCGAGAAGTTCCGGGTCGGCGGCTTCTTCGGCGGCATCCACAAGCCCTGGCCGGACGGGCTGGACACCGCGCACCCGTACGGGCTCACCACTCCGCAGGCGGTCACCGAGCGGCTGTTGGAGGAGCGTGCGCTCGAACTCGGTGCGGAGATCCGGCGCGGCCGGGAGGTGGTCGGGCTGAGCCAGGACGAGGACGGAGTGACCGCCGAGACGGCGGACGGTACGCGGCTGCGCTCCCGCTACCTCGTCGGGTGCGACGGCGGCCGCAGCACGGTGCGCAAGCGGATCGGTGTCGACTTTCCCGGCGAGCCCTCCAGGGTCGAGACCCTGCTGGGCGACATGGAGGCGACCGAGGACCCGGCGACGATCGCGGCCGTGGTCGCCGAGGTCCGCAGGACCGAGCTGCGCTTCGGCGCCGTGCCCGACGTGGACGGGAACGCGGGGGTGTACCGCATCGTCGTGCCCGCCGACGGCGTGGCCGGGGACCGCACGACCGCCACGACGTTGGACGAGTTCAAGCGGCAGCTGCGGGCCGCCGCGGGCACCGACTTCGGCGTGCACTCGCCGCGCTGGCTGTCCCGGTTCGGCGACGCCACGCGGCAGGCCGAGCGCTACCGGGTCGGCCGGGTCCTGCTGGCCGGCGACGCGGCCCACATCCACCCGCCGACCGGCGGGCAGGGGCTGAACCTCGGCGTGCAGGACGCGTTCAACCTGGGCTGGAAGCTGGCCGCCGCCGTCGACGGCCGGGCACCGGAGGGGCTGCTGGACAGCTATCACACCGAACGGCACCCGGTGGGGGCCCGCGTGCTGGACAACACCCGCGCGCAGATCACGCTGATGGGGACCGATCCCGGGGCGGTCGCCCTGCGGGAGCTGCTCTCGACGCTGATGGACTTCGAGGAGGTGAACCGGTACGTCACCGAGATGATCACGGCGGTCGGCGTCCGCTACGACTTCGGCGAGGGCCATGAACTGCTCGGCCGGCGGATACGGGACGTGACGCTCAAGCGGGGCCGCCTCTACGAGCTGATGCACGGCGGCCGGGGCCTGCTCCTCGACGCGACCGGCGGGCTCTCGGTGGACGGCTGGGAGGATCGGGTCGACCACGTCGTCGACGCCGCCGAGGAGCTCGACGTGCCCGCGGTCCTCCTGCGGCCGGACGGCCACGTGGCCTGGGTCGGCGAGGACCAGGACGAGCTGGCCGCCCGGCTGCTCACGTGGTTCGGCGCCGCCACCCGCTGACCGCGCCCCCACCCGTCCCACCCCGCGGCCCGGGCCGGAGCCCCCGCTCAGGAGGACGGGGGGATCGTGGCCCGGGCCGATTCGGGGTGCCTGCACCCGCCCCGAACGACAACGTCGGTTCCCAGGACCGGACCGAGTCCTGGAAACCGACGTCGCTTACGAGCCCGAACCGGCCGGCGGAGTCCTGAGCCGGTCCAGCCGGCCCCGTCCTCCGTCCGTTGCGCCGTCAGGCGTACGGGTTGACCGAGAACTCCGGGCGTTCACTCGGGAAGTCGTCCGGGAAGAGGGCCAGCCGCACCGTGCCGGAGAGGAGCGCCAGCAGGACCCCGGGGGAGCTCAGGGGCAGCTGGGCGAACCTCAGCCGGCCTGCCTGCACCACGAGCGTCGGCCAGTCGTCCGGCTCGCCGACGGGCAGCCAGAACAGCAGGTCGGCGTTGTCGGTCACCGCCCACTGCACCAGGTCGTCGGTCGTCAGGCCGTGCTCGGCGAGCAGCGCGGGGAGATCCGGTTCGGGGTAGTCCCGCAGGAGCTGCCGCGCCTCCTCCGTCTGCCGGACGATGTCCGACCCCGGACGCGCCGATCCCTCGGCGAACACCCAGAGGAACTCGTCGAAACAACCCGGCCCGTAGGCGTCGATCAACGCGCGGTGGCTCCGAGGGATCTCGAACGCCGCCCGACCGGTGGCGGCCACCGCGACCTTCTGCCCGGGTGGCGGGCAGAGGGCCAGCAGGCTCTGCAGCTCATGCACGGGCGGACCTCACAGGTTGGGGAGTGTCGTCTTGAAGTGCCAGCCGAAGTCGTCGACGGCCTCGATGGTAACTCTGGTGGCGAGCGCCCCCGGATTGTCGTAGTGGGGCGTGACGCTCATGATGACGGTGTTCCCCGTGTTCTCGACATGCTTCTTGATCACCGTCTCCGCCTGGTTGATGGGGCCGTTGTTCTGCACCTTGGTCTGGGAGATGATGTTGCGGAGGTCCGTACCGGAACCACCGAACTGCTGTCCGATCAGGTGGCCCTTCGACCAGCCGGCGTCGCCGCCACCGAGCTTGACGAACTCCGCCGGGGCGTTCCGCTTGCCGCGGCTCGGTGCGCTGCCGATCAGATCGGCCTTGGCATCGGCCAGGACCTGGGGCGTCACCTCGGCGTAGGCCACACCTGCCCGGCCGTTGGACACCTCGCTGAGGTGCACGTTGCTGCCGTTGCAGTTGTGAACGAGCAACGGGCTCGCGCCCGCGACCACGTAGTAGGTGTGGACCAGGTCGACGGTCAGGTTGTGGGTGACGACGGCGTTGCGGTAGCTGCGGACGGTACGGACGGTGCTGGTGCTGCCGTCCGGCTTCCTCAGCTCCTCCCCGACGGTGAGCTCGCCCGCGTCGACCCACTGCTTGCGGGTCTCGCTCCAGTAGGGGTGGTGGTAGGTCGAGGTGACCACGGTGGACTCACCGGCCAGGGTGACGTCGGTGAAGTCCTTGTCGTCGGGGGTCGTGATGGTGGCGACGACGCGCTCGGGCCCGGTCTCGCCGGTCTGCGGGTCGGTGGCCGTCACCACGTCGCCGTCGACCACCTGCTCGATGGCCTTGACCGTTCCGTCGGCCATCAGGACCTGGGTACCGGCCGGGAAGCTGTTGCAGGCCGGCGCTGCGGAGCCCGAATCGACCTCGGCCCTGCTCGCGGACGGCTCCGTACTGGGTGCGTCTCCGGCTGTCTCCTTGGCCGCCTTCTCCTCGGCCGCCTTCGCCGCCGCTCTCTCGGCTGCGCGGGCCTCCTCGGCCGCGCTCTTGGCCCGGACGATGGCCTTCTCGGCATTCGCGGCGGCCCGTTCGCCGGCGCGGATCATGTCGTAGGCCTTGTCGATCTCCTTGTAGACCTTGAAGGCCTTGATGCCCACCTTGATGGCCTTGAAGAGCTTGCCCCAGGGCACCGCGTTGAGCGCGGTGTTGACGCAGGCCATCACGTCGCCCTTGGTGAAGCAGTCGCGGGCGTCGTTGTAGCCGATCAGGTCGCCGATCATGTCGACGATCTGGTGCTTGACCTCGTCGCGCTTGCGCTTGCCCTCGTTGACGATCTTGTCGGCCGCGTGCTTGTCGTCCTGGGCCTTCTGCTCGTCGGCCGAGGGTGCGGGCGTCGGCGTCGGGGTCGGGGGAGTCCCGCCCGAGTTCTTCCGCTGCTCCGCCTCCCACTCACGGAGACTCTGGCACTCGGCCGGAGTGTCGCAGGCGTGCCTCAATCCGTTCGCGTCGGACTTGTTGACCGGGCTGTTGTTGGCGTACGCGTAGGCGTTCCACTGCTGCGGATCGCCCGCGTCCACGATCGGGTCGGGGCTGATGAAGCGGCCGGTCGCGGGGTCGTACTCACGGGCGCCGAGGAGGGTGAAGCCGGTGGCCTTCTCCTTGGTGCCGCCGACGAAGCCGCGGTCGCCCGCCCAGACGCCCGGCGCGGGCTGGCTGCCGCGCTCGTTGCCGAAGGGGTCCGTCGGACGGCGGACCTGGGCGAGGGTCGAGGCGTCGAACTGCACGCTGTTCGTTCCGTGCGGGTCCGACCCCTGATACGCCAGCCGTGAACCGGCGCCACTGGTGGTCCGGGTGATGGTGAGTCCGCCGGCGGCGGGGTAGGACCGGACGTCGGTGACGGTGTCCGTGGAGGTGTCGAGGGTGATCTGGTCGGATCCGAGGTTCAGCGTCGTCCTGCCGGCGTCGCGGCGGATCAGCTGGTTGCCGGAGGTGTCGTAGAGGTAGCTCGTGCCGGCGCTCTCACCGGTGCCGGTGACCTTGTCCAGCTTTCCCTGGTCGTTCCAGGTGAGCTTCTTGGTGCCGGAGGTGTTGGTGATCGAGGCGGTGTTGCCGCTCATGTCGTAGGTGTACGACGTCACCGCGGTGCCGGCGGGGCCGGTCCGGGTGGACTTCACCAACGCGTGCGGGCCGCCGGTGCCCACGCCGTTGTTCGGATCGCCGACCGCCGTGTTGGCGCCGGGGCCGAAGTTCTGGGTGGTGGTGACGTCCTTCGACGTGTCTCCGCCGACGTCCTTCTGGACCAGCTTGGTGCGGTTGCCGATCAGGTCGTACTCGTACTGCTGCCAGTAGGGGGCCGGTCCGCCGACGCTGGGCCTGCCGGCGCCGAGGGCCGGGCCGTTGGCGTTGTCGCAGGCGCCGATGCCCGGGACGGCGGGCTGCGGCGCGGTGGTCTGGCCGCCCGTGTCGGTCCAGGCCTGGGTGAGCCGCCCGAGGTAGTCGTGGTTGAAGCACTGCAGGTCGGCGACCTGGCCGTCCTGCGCGTTGCGCACGGAGGTGACCTGGCCGAGCGCGTTGTAGGTGTAGTCGTTGACGTCGACGCTTGCGGTCGGCGCGTTCTCCTTGTCCAGGATCGAGCGGGTCACCCGCCCGGTGCTGTTGTCGAACATCGTCGTCGAGACGACGTTCGCTCCGCCGCGCCCGAGGGTGGTGCGGATGATCCGCCCGTACGGGTCGTACCGCAGGTCGGCGACGTACGTGGTGGAGGGGCCGAACCCGAACGCGCTGGACAGGCCGGCGAGGTGGCCGACGGTGTCGGAGACGAACGTCAGCTTCTCGGCCGCCAGGCCCGCGTTGGGCACGGCCGGGAGAAGGGTGTTCTGGAGCCGTCCGGCGGTGTCGTAGGTGTTGGTGGTGGTGTAGGTGCCGCCGAGCTTGCCCTCCTCCATGGGGATGGTGGTCTTGGTGCCGAGGATGCGGTAGCCGGTGTCGTAGCCCGTGACCTCCGACTTGTAGGCCTTGCCGGATGCCCCTCCGACGAACCGCGTGCCGGAGGTCGCCTTGCCGAGTGCCAGGCTGTCGTAGGTCCAGGCGCCGACCTGCTTGGCCGCGTCGATCGCCGTGCCCTCGTAGGACGCGACGGTGCGGCCCAGCAGGTCGGTGACGCTGGTGGCGCTCTTGCCCCGGGCATCCGTTCCGGTGGCGGCGTTCTTCGCCTCGTCGAAGGACATGGTGTTGGTCCCGGAATCCGGGTCCGTGGACTTCACCAGGCGTCCCAGCAGGTCGTACTCGTGGGTCCAGACGTTGCCGGCGGCGTCCTTGCGCCAGGCCTCCTGGCCCTCGACCGTGTACCGGTAGGTGGTCTCGTCGTACGCGCCGGTCGGGGTGTTGGCCTTGTACTGCCGCAGGGCGACGACCTGGCCGCGGGCGTCCGTGATCGACGCCGAGGCGTACCCGCCCGCCGGGGGGATGGATCGGGTCTCGTCCGCGCCCACGTACTCGGTGCGGCTGCGCCACTGCTCGATGCCGAAGGACTGGAAGATCGAGTCGGTGATCCGGCCCATGCCGTCGTAGGTCCGGACGGTCTGGGACGGGATCTTGCCGTCGGGGTTCACCCCGCCGTTGGGCAGGAAGAGCGCGCCGCCCGGTTGACCCTGGTCGGTGTAGTAGGCGGCGCTGGTCTTGGTCTGCCAGCCGTGCGAGTCGAACAGTGCGTCGGTGACCATGCGGCCGGCCACTCCGGACGGGGTGCCGGCCTGGGTCTGGCGGATACGGCCGAGGCCGTCGTAGATGGTGAAGCTGGCCGTGTACGTCTTGAGGTCGCCCAGTAGCGCCTGGGTCAGCACGGTGGACGGCGCGTTGGCACCGTTGAGCGCGTACGAGAACTTGCGGTTCGGTAGCGCGTTCCTGCTGCGGTCACTGCCCGGACTCCAGGCGGATACGACCCGGCCGAGGGCGTCGTGGTCCTGCTCGGAGATCCGGCCGTTCTCGTCCCTGGCCTTGACCGGCAGGGCGCGACCGACGTCCAGGGTGGTGACGGTCTGCCAGCCGAGCGGGTTGGTGTGGGTGATCTGCGTGGGCAACTGACCGGTGGCCGGCTGGTAGGCGGTCCTCGTCTCGGCGCCGGTGAGGTGGGCGGCGTCGGTGCGGGTCGGGTCCTTGGTGCTGGTGACCCGGCCGTACTCGTCGAAGGTCGCACGAGCGGTGAACCTGTAGACGGCCCTGCCCGCCGCGTCGTAGCGCTCCAGGACCTCGGTGGCGGTCTGCTCGGCCTTCGCGCCGGCCTGCCCGAGCGGCAGGTTGTCGAAGTGGGAGCGGGTGTCCGCGATCGTGTTGGCCGCGGTCGGCGTCTGGTTGCAGGCACCGGCGAGCAACAGGATCCGGGAGGCCAGTTGGGTGGTCGCCCCGCCGGGTCCGTCGGCGTAGGTGAACTGCGAGCAGCGCGCCAGCTCGGGGTGCGCCGTGTCCGGGTTGTCGATGACGACGGTGGGTCGAGCGACGAGAGTGGTGTCGTACGCGGTCGACTGCTCGTTGGTCCGCCAGCCGGAGGCCAGCTTCGTGCGGGTGGTCACCTTGGCGGTGTTCACGGCCCGGGCCGTGATCGCCGGCATGCCGCCGGACTGGTTGCGGGTGGCCGTGACCGGGCCGATCCACGGGTCGGACACCACGCTGGAGACGACGTCGCCGCCGTCGCGGTCGTAGTTCCGGGTATCGCGGATGTAGCCGGAGAGGACGTCCTCGTCCTTGACGGTGCCGCCGTGGACGTCGGTGACGCTCACCTGGCGCTTGGAGCCGTTGGCGAGGACGTCGCCGTCCATGCCGCGCAGGAAGGTCGACGTCGTCCGGGTGCGCGGCGCCTCGACGGCGCTGCCGCTGCCGCCCCGCGTGGTGACCGTGGCGAATCCGCGGAACTGGTCCCAGGTACGCGTCTTGGGGTCGGTGAGCTCGGAGTCGTTGCGGTGCCAGGCCGCGCCGCCCCCGTACTCGTACGTGGTCACCGTCGGCGTCGCGCCGGCCACCATGTCCTGCTGGGTGACGGACTCCACCACGATCTTGTGGAACCAGTCGTTCACGGGATCCGGCGCGGACTGCCCCGGCAGGTACCACTTCACCGGCATGCACGCCATGGTGTTGCCGTCCTCGGAGGACGGCATCCGGCCCGCGACCCGGGAGCAGTCGGCGGCCTTGTAGACGATGTTGACCACGCCACCGGTCTCGGTGGTGATCTTCTGGATGCGCGGGCGACGGTACGGCTCCACCGAGGCGTGCGTACCGTCGGGTCGGGTGATGTCGCCGTCCACCCGGTTGGGGATCTGCAGTGGTTGGAACGAAACCTCCGGCAGCGTGATCGGCGTCTTGCCGTTGCTGCCGGTGCGCTGTACGGAGTCCAGCCACAGGGCCGGCGAGGTGCCGTCACCCGGGTCCTGGAAGGACTGCTTCAAGGCGAAGGAGTCCACCGGGCGGTACGTGGAGCCGTCCCACACCTCGGTGTCGATCTTCGTGAGGCGCTTGGTCGTCCAGAACGTCGGCGAGTAGATGTCGCACGTGCCGTTCTGGTCACAGGTCTGGTCGACGGGCGTGTCCGGCCAGGACTTCGCGTTTGCCTTGGTCCGCTGGGACGGGTCGCAGGTGATCGCGCCGTTCGGCAGGCAGCGCTCGTCGGTGCGGAACCACACCTGCGCCGCCGGCTTGGCCTTGCCCTTCGCCGCGATCTGGTCCGGCAGGCGCTGTCCGTACCCCACCCACGCCGGGTACGAGGCCCGCTGGTACTGGGTGCGGGTGCCGTTGCCGTTGTTCTGGCCGCCACCGCGTGCGTAGCTGTTCTGCTCCTGCTCGTACCGGTAGGTGATCAGGTTCTGGTGCGGGTCGACGACGTAGTCCAGCGACCACTGCCAGCCCATCTGGGACCAGGAGTTGGTGGCAGGGGAGCCCGACTTCAGGCACGGGTCCTGGCCGCCCGGCCAGTACACCGGCACCGTGGAGACCGAGTTGGCGGCCTGGTCGCTGCCGTCGCCGCCCGGTAGGTGGTTCGCGCCGAAGTAGAACTGCGTGCCGTCGACCGTGGTGACCCGCCAGGCCTCGCCCTTCCAGGCCCCGTTGTTCCGGTCGGTGAGCCGCTCGACCTTGGTGCCGTCCTCGCCCTGGAGGTGCCACACGCAGGACGTGTCGTCGCGCACCAGCTGTCCGGCGTGCCCGGCCAGCGACAGTGACAGCAGGTCGCCGCCCCAGCACTGGTCGCCGGAGTTCTGCACCCCGGCGTCCTTGCAACCCTTGTACCCGCGGGTGATCGACCCCGGTTGCCAGTCCCAGCCGTCACCGATCCACGACGGCTGCGCGTTGGTCGACGCGGTCCTCCCGTCCACCGCCGAGGAGTCGTACCCCAGCGAGACGCTCGGTGAGGCTCCGCCCAATGCGGAGGGCAGCTCGACCGTGTAGCCGTAGGTGAAGTTGGCCGCGTTGGCACCGGCCTGCCAGGAGGCGGACGGAGTCAGCGGCGAGGCGGAGAAGTCGCCCTCGCTGCCGGACGGACCGGCCTCGACCGCGAGGGCCGCCACGGGCGCCGCCTGCGCCTGTGAGGCGGCGAACGCGCTGGAGGACGACGACTTGGCCGTGGGGGAGGAAGCCTGAGGCACCTCGACCTCGACGACGAGACGCCCGGTGGCGTCCCGCTGCGCGGGAACGGGGGTGCGCGACGTGCAGCCGGCGGCACCGGGGGTCGTCAGCGCACAGGCCGGCAGCTGGACCACCCGTGCCCGGGAGCCCCAGTCGGCGCCGGCGGCCTTCGCCCAGGTGGTGGTGTCGATGCCGACCCGGACCCGGCCGGGTGCGGCGCCGTCGCCGGCGTCCGCAACCGATATGAGGGCACCGGAGACCCCTGCCGAGCGGGCCCGGTCGGCGTCCGCGACCTCGACCCTGACCTGCGCGTTACCCCCCTTGGCGGGGGCCAGTGGGGCCGGTCGGGCCGATGTGCCCGGGGCGGAGGGCTGGGGCCGCGTCTGTTCGATCCAGACCGGCAGCGTGCCGACCTGCACGGGTGAGGCGGCCGAACCGGCGGCTGCGGCGTCGCTCGCACCGGCGGACCCGGCCGAAGCCGCCTTCGCACCGGTGCCGGCCGACGCGGACAGCGCAGTCGTCGCAGTTCCGGAGGGCGTGGCGGTGTCCGACGGAGGGGACCACGGTCTGCCGCGGTCGGCCGTGTGGCCCTCGACCTCGGCGGCGGAGCCCTTCACCGGCGCGGTCTGCGGCAGCGGGGTGTTCGGTGGAACCCAGACCCTGGGTTCCTTGACGGCTTCGGCGACGGCCTGCGCGGAGGGGATGGTCACCACCGACATCAGGACGGCGAGTGTCGCGACGGCCGCCGTTCTGGAACGGCCTCTCCGCGCGAATGGCCATGTACGACGAGACAACTGATCCCCCATGAGTGCCCGAAGCAAGCAAGGGCCCCCACAGAGGCCCAGGTCAGGGGGCACCCTACGAGTACATGATCGATCTCGGGTAGGAAATTCTTAAAATTTTCTTACGTGACCAACATCACCTGCGAGGCAATGCGCCACCAGCCCCGACAACTCGGACACCCGGTCGACGAAGGGCTTTGACATCGCGGAGCCGTACGGCCAGCGTGCGACTGACGTCTGCTCCCGTACTGGCCGCTCCGCGTACCGTCGCGCCGCCGACCCGAGCCGACTTCCCATCAATTCACGACTCACGACGGGGACTCCATGCCGAGGCCGCAACCACCCGCACCCAGACCAAGATCCCGGACATCCCCCGGTCGCCGCGTGCTCGGCACCACCGCCCTGCCCATCGCCCTGACGGCCGTGCTGTCGCTCGGTGCAGGGCTGCTGGTCGCTCCGGCGCCGGCGGTCGCCGCCGACCGCGGCCACGGACCGGCGGACACGTCCTGGCCCGCGTCACCCGCCAAGCCGACCGAAACCGGGCAGGCCGGTGCGGTCCAGGCGGCCCGGGCCGAGGCGAAGCAGACCGGTCGAGCCGTCACGATCGATGCACTGACCACCGAGACGTCACAGACCTCGGCCAACCCCGACGGCACCCTGACCTTCAGCTCCGCCCCCGTCCCCGAGCGGACCAAGGCCGCCGACGGATCCTGGCGCCCGGTCGACGCGACGCTGCGCGGCAACCCGGACGGCACCGTGACGCCGACTGCCGTCGGCTCCGCGCTGAGCTTCTCCGGCGGCGGCAACGGTCCGATGGCGACCATGACGACGCCGGACGGCAAGAAGCTCGCCATCACGGCCCCGTTCAGCCTCCCGAAGCCCGTCCTCGACGGCGACAGCGCGCTCTACCGCTCCGTCCTGCCGGACGTGGACCTCCAGTTGAGCGCCACCACCTCCGGCGGCTGGCGCCAGGTGCTGATCGTGCGCACCGCCCAGGCCGCCGCCGAGCCGCGGATCAGGAACCTGCACCTCGACGTCGCGGTGAACGGGCTGACCGTCCAGGCCGACCCGAACGGCAACCTCGCCGCCGTGGACGCCTCCGGCACGCCCCGTTTCACCGCGCCCTCGCCCGTGCTGTGGGACTCCGCCGTGGGCGCACCGGCCGAGGCCCCGGCGGCCAAGGCGGCGCCCAGGACCCGCGGCAAGTCCGCCGAGGCACCCCCGCCCGACAGCCTGCTCGACCCGGTGGCCACCGTGTCCTCCGCGAAGGGCCCTGGCGACAACGCCACGGTCGCACCGATCGCCGCCACCGTGAACGGCAACGGCATCGACCTGGTGCCGGACGCCGCGACGCTCGGGAAGGGCACCGGCCCCTGGTTCATCGACCCGGGCTGGAACCCCAGCATCGACAACGGCACCCAGGCCTGGGCGCAGGTCCAGGAGGCCTACCCCGAGACGATGCAGTACAACAGCACCCACGACGACCAGGACAAGCCGGCGGCCGGCTACTGCGGGTACATCGACACGGCCAACCCGTGCCCCAAGGTCGGCCGCACCCGCGCCTACTTCCAGGTGGGCTTCAACTCCGGTCTGTGGGACACCACGATCCTGAACGCGACGCTCTACGCCAACGTCATCAGGTCGTCCAGCCCGTCCACGTCCACGCCGATGGGTCTCTACACCACCCCGGTCATCAACCAGTGGACCCGATGGAACGCCCAGCCCTGCCAGACCGGCTCGACCATGCAGAACTGCTCGAAGGTCGCCGACAAGTGGATCGCCGGCACCGGGGGCGTCGACTTCAACGTCACCGGCGAGATGCAGCGGGCCGCCCGTGAGCACTGGCCGAACTGGACGTTCGGCTTCGCCCCCGACGACGAGCGCAACAAGTACTACCGCCAGCGCTTCGCCAACAACCCGCACCTCGCGGTCACGTACGACATCGCGCCGCACGTCGGCTCGCCCGGCGCGAGCCCCACCCCGGGCTTCGCGCGCGACGGTTCCTCCAACCCCTGCTCGACGCCGGGCACCACCAACCCGTGGGACAACCCCGGCTGGATCGGCGTCAACACCGACGTCACGCTGCGCACCGACACCTGGTCCCCCACCGGTGAGCAGCTCTGGACCACGTTCAAGATCTGGGACGACGACAACGGGGGATCCTCGCAGTTCTTCGAGACCGGCTGGCTCGGCAGTTCCGGCACCGTCTACAAGAGCGTCGGCCCGCTGACCGACGGGCACCAGTACGGCTGGATGGCGGCCACCGGCGACGGAACCCTCAACAGCGGCACCACCGCCATGTGCTTCCTGCGCATCGACCGCACGCCGCCCACCGCACGCGTCACCTCGACGGACTTCCCGGAGTCCGGCACCCTCGGCGCCAAGCCCAAGCTGGCCGGCCAGCCGGGCACGTTCACCCTGACCGGAACGGACCCGGCCCCTGCCACCGGCGGGCGCAGCTCCGGCCTGGCGTGCGCCCGGTGGACCACCGACCCCGTCCAGGCCGCCGCGACCGGCTGGAAGTGCACCGACAACGACAGCCGCATCGTCCGGATCGACAACGGTCTCTCGACGAACGTGACGATCACCCCGAACAACTGGGGCACCAACTTCGTCTTCCTGCAGACGCAGGACAACGCCGGCAACATGTCCCAGCCGGTGTCGTACAGCTACTACGCCCCGACCAACCCGAACGGCCCCGCGCCGATCCTCGGGGACATCGACGGTGACCGGAAGTCGGACGTCCTGCTGCCCGACAGCGCCGGCAGCCTGAGGCTGATCGGCGCCGGTGCCGACCCGTACAGCGCTCCCAACGCCCGGCCGCAGTCGGCCCCGGGAACCAGCGGGTGGAGCAACGTCCAGATCACCCACCGAGGTTCGTTCAACGATGCCAACGTCGACGACCTGGTCGCCCACGCACCCGGCAGCGAAGAGCTCTACCTGTACGTCAACGACCGGATATCCGGACGCTTCGACGGCCAGGCCGGTGTCCCGCTGGCCAAGCCCACCTACTGCGCGTCGCCGGACGGGACGCAGATCTCCTGCTCCGACTGGGGGCTCGGCGGCACCTGGTCCGGCGTCACCGAGATCGCCGCGTTCGGGTCGCCCACCGGTGACACCCCTGACATCCTCGGCACCAACCTGCCCGGCCTGCGGCGGACCTCGCTGCTCTTCCGGGAGGGCGGGCGACTCTGGCTGGCGCTCTCGTCGAGCGTCAAGACCCTCGACGGTCCGGCCGTCCTGCTCTCCGGCACCAACCAGGACTGGGACTACTACGACCTGATCACCCCCGGGCCCACCAAGGGCACGGACATGCCGACGCTGTGGTCCCGGTCCAGGGGCGACGGCACCATCCACGCCTTCCAGCTCAAGCCCGCCGCGAACGGCACGTTCGACGCGAGCGCGTTCACCACGCCCACCGCCGGCTGGATCGCCAACGGAGCCGACCGCCGGCTCTACCCGCGCGTCGGCTCCAACGGGGACCTGACCGGCGACGGCGTGCCCGACCTGTGGGCCGTGGACACCAACCAGCAGCTCGTCGCCTGGAGCGGCGTCGGCACGAAGGCGCCCGACACCGGCACGGCGGTGGGCCCGACCGTCAACGGTCTCAGCCGCACCCCCGTGGTGCTCGGCAACCTGAACAGGCCGACCGCCTCCTGGCTGGCCTCGCCCGACGGGAGCAACAACGTCCCGGACGGGCAGGGCCGGAGCCAGTACGCGGCCACCGCCTCGGGCGTCAACTGGTCGGGGGACACGGTCAACGGAAAGTCCAAGACCGTGGCCGGCTTCAGCCGCGCCGGCAACTCGAACATCACGATGGCCGGCCCGGTCGTCGACACCCGTAAGAGCTTCACCGTCTCGCTCTGGGTGAAGTCCGGCCCTGCCGGCGGCGTCGTGGCCACGCAGACGGCCAACCACGCGAGCGACTTCATCGTCTACAACGACGGGGGCTCGGGCCCCTGGCGCTTCGCTCTGAGCTGGCGCGACAGCACGGGATGGCCGTTCCACTACACCGACCTGATCAACTCGAACGCCACGTCCCGCCCAGGGGTCTGGACGCAGATCACCGCCTCCTACAACAGCGTCACCAGCCAGATGGCGCTGTACGTGGACGGCGTCCTCGCCGGTACCGGCATCCACGCCGCCGGAGAGAGCTCCGCGCCGTCCGGGCCGTTCACGCTCGGCCGCTACAAGGCGGACGACGCCCTGAACGCCAGCTTCGACGGGACCATCGGCGCCGTCGCCGCCTACCCGTTCCCGGTCAGCCCGTCCGCGCCCGACTCCAGCGGCCTGGTGCGCTCCGGGGTCGACAACGCCATGTGCGTCGACGACTCCGGCTCCGCCACCGGACCGGACAACCCGATCCATCTGTGGCCCTGCCACGGCGGCACCTCGCAGCAGATCTCGGTGGGCAACGACGGCACCCTGCGGGTGCTCGGAGGTTGCCTGACCGCGCAGGGGTCGGGCACCGGCAACGGCACCAAGATCGTGTACCGGGCCTGTGACGGCACGCCGTCGCAGATCTGGTCCCCGACTGCCGACAACCGGTACTACCACCCGGCGTCGACCCGCTGCCTGGACCTGCCCGGTTGGAACGCCGTCAATGGGAACCAGCTACAGCTCTGGGACTGCCACACCGGCGCCTCCCAGCAGTGGCCCACCACCCTCCTGCGCACCCCTGTGATTCCCGCACCCCCGCAGTAACCGCTCCGCCGGGAAGACGTTCCGGGCCCGCCGCACCGATCGGTGCGGCGGGCCCGGTCGCGTCAGGCGTCGGGGCGCCGCGGCTTCCGGGGGTCAGCCGGCCGTGACCGGGAGGAGGCCGCGCTCGCCGAAGACCTTCTTGGCGACGAAGGTCGCGTTGAGGGCCTTGGGGAAGCCGCAGTAGGCGGCGGAGTGCAGCAGTGCCTCGACGATCTCCTCGGGGGTGAGGCCGACGTTGAGGGCGGCGTTGACGTGGACGTCCAGCTGGGGCTCGCAGCCGCCGAGCGCGGTGAGCATGCCGAGGGTCACCAGCTGCCGGTCCCGCGGCGCCAGCCCGGGGCGGCGGTAGATCTCGCCGAACCCCCAGGCGACGACCTGGTGGGCGAGCTCGGGGCTGATGTCGGCCAGCGCGTCGACGACGCGCTGCCCGCCCTCGCCGTCGACACGGGTGAGCATGTCCATCCCGCGGTCGAAGCGGTCCTGGCGGGTTTCGGCGTCGTTCGTGGGGGAGTGGCTCATTCCGGTGGTCCGTTTCCAGCGCGCGGCGGCGGCTTCTCGTCGTAGGTCCGGTCCTGCCGTACCACGGCCGGGCGGCCGGGGGCACGGCACGACCGTAGGACTTCGAGTGCACTCAAGCTCAAGTCCGACACCGGCTACGCGGTGCGACCTGCGGTCCCCGCCCCGGAGCACCCCGCCCCGGAGGACCCCGCTCCGTCATCCGCGCGGACTCGGCTTGCGGGCGCCGCCGGCGGGGGCTTGAGTGGATGGGTGGTCCCCGGGCACCGGCAGCCGGCGCAACGGAACCCTGCGACGACGCCGTCCGGACGAGGAGGAGCCATGGCACACCACAAGTCCAACAAGCAGGTCGAGGGCGACCCCGACACCGGGCACGGACGCGGCCTGCCGCTTCGGCCCGACGAGGACGAGCTCGAGGAACGCACCGAGGAGGACCGTGAGGAGGCCGGTCTTCCGCCCGACCCGCAGGCCGCGCCCGACGAGGAGGGCGAGCGCGGCTGACCCGCGCCGGCACCGGTGCCACCGGCCCCGATGACGCGGGGCCCCGGTGCCGGGCGTGGCCGTCAGGCGTGGGCGCCCGCGCACTGGGGGTGTCCCCAGCTGCTGCCGACCTTGGTGATCGTGTCGCCCTTGGCGTAGGCGCGGGTGCACGGGCACGTGCCCGCGTAGCGGGCCTTGAGGGTCCGCGTGCCACCCGCCGGACGCTTCCCGGCCGCGGGCGCGGCGGAGGCGCGTCCGCTCCGCGCCGACGTGCCGGTGACCGGGTCGGGCTCGGGCAGGTCGGAGGCCGTCCCGGCCGCCGCTTCCTGGGTGCGGGCGGCGTCGCTGGCGGCCTTGTCGGCGATGGCGTTCAGCGGGTCGCCGTCCACCTGGTGGGCGGGAACGTACACGAAGGTGACGTCCCGCCCCTCCAGGAGTGCGTCGATCTGCTGGATCAGCTCGCGGTTGGCCACCGGCTTGCCCGCCGCGGTCTTCCACCCGTTGCGCTTCCACGCCACCAGCCACTTCGTCGCCGCGTCGCGGGTGTACGTGCTGTCGAGGCGGACCTCCAGCGGCACGGCGGGGTCCGTGGCGAGCAGCAGCTGCTGCAGGGCGGTCAGCTCGCCGATGTTGTTGGTGCTGTGTCCGAGCGGACCGGCCTGCCAGCGCTGCGGGATCCCGGCACTGTCGGCCACCACGTAGGCCCAGGCCGCCGGCCCGGGGTTGCCCTTGGCCGCTCCGTCACAGGCGGCGATGACTCGTTCGATCATGGACCGATCATGCCAGGGCCCGGCCCGTGCGGTCCAAGACGGCGTCGGACCACCCCGCGCGGGAGAGCGTGCCCGCCCCGCCGGCCCGGAGCCCGGCCGGCGCGACCGCGTCGAAATGACGCGTCGTCACATGTTCGTCACCACGGGCGGATTCAGCCGAGCCGCCCGTTGCGTGGTGCGGGGACGCGGGGCAGGACGTCCCACAGGGGCCGCCCCTCGCTCGCCCACCGGGCCAGAGCGGCCCGGTCCACCAGGAGGACGCCCTGCTCCGCGCCCCACCTCACCGAGTCGCGGGAGAACCGGCCGTTGGTGACCACCACCGCCACCTGCGCGGCGTGGACGCGCTGGAACGTCCCGGCCAGGGCGTACAGCACCCCGACCCCCACCGGCTTGCCGCCGACCGGGTCCTGCTTGTGCTTGCACTGCACCGCCCACCGCCGCCCCATCGGATCGTCCGCGAGCACGTCCACGCCCTGGTCGTTGGAGCGTCCGACCTTCTCCGCGCGGCAGCCGTCACGGGCCAGCAGGTCCCGCACCGCGTACTCGAACCCGTCCGGACTCATGTGGTCGATGCCGCCGGGGCCGCTCAACGCCATGCGCAGGCCGGCGAGTCGGCGCCGCCGCTCCCGAGCCGCGACGGCTCGCACCCGCCCCACCGCGGCGGCGACCGCGCCGGCCACCGCCAGGAGCGCGACCGGCACCCACCAGTGCGTCGCCAGCCACCGCACCGCGGCGGTCACCGCACTGACCGCCACGGCTCCGACCAGCACGACCGCCGGCCACGTGCCCTCGACGCGCCGCGCGCCCCGCCGTCCGCCACGTCGCCGGGCCGCGGGCCCGCGTCGCCTAGCCACCCGCTGCTCCCGTCCTGCCGGTC
Source organism: Kitasatospora sp. NPDC002965 (assembly GCF_040611255.1). NCBI lineage: Bacteria > Bacillati > Actinomycetota > Actinomycetes > Kitasatosporales > Streptomycetaceae > Kitasatospora > Kitasatospora sp. NPDC002965. Next base: position 25,038 of record NZ_JBEXNT010000122.1, read on the forward strand.
CTCGCGACCCGTCCGGTTCTCACCCGAGGGCCTGGGCGACGACGCCGACGAGCCGGAGGATCGCGTCCCCCCAGGGCGTCGCGGCGATCAGGACGCCGAACACGACGCAGCTGAACGCCGTGATCCGCTCGTCGTTGCGGCTGCGGGCCTCGGTTCGCCGGGAGAGTCGGATGAGGATGATGATCCCCAGGAACACGGAGGCGCTGATCGTGTACTGCAAGGTCCACCCCGGACGCTCGGTTCGCTGTGCGTGAGACCCCGGTGACACGGGGTCAGGACTGTCCGGCAGAGCATGCCAGAGGCGCGCCCGGGCCGAGGTGGGTTTCGAAGAATTCCAGCCGCACCCGAACAAGTCCCCGCCGGTCCTGTGCGCTCTCACTCCGGACGGGCGGGCCGCCGCCCGATCCAGGCCGACCGGCGCGAACTCCCGCGCACGCCCAGGGAGCGAGGCGCGCGTCTCCCGCCGTGCTCCTGTGTCGCGCACTCCGGTCGACCTGCCCGGCCGGTGACCTTCACCGCAGGTGGACCACCATGGTCAGCGAGTCCTCGCCCTCGTCCCGGCCGTGCAGACGGAAGCCTTCGCGGGTGTACAGCCCCACGGCGGGGTTGTCCCGCCCGACGCTCAGCGAGACGCGTTCGATGCCGGCCTCGCGGGCCGTGCGCAGCAGGCGCCGGATCAGCGCGGTCCCGGTGCCCCGGCCCCGCTGCGCCGCGTCGACGCCGATGCTCAGTTCCGGCACGTCGTCGCCGACGAAGCCGTAGCCGGGATCGTCCTCGGTGAAGTGCCGCAGCCACGCCGCGCCGACCGGAGCCGGCTCCCAGCGGTCGACCTCCCGGGTCGCGAGCGCCACGAGGCCCAGGTCGCCCGGCCGGGGCCAGCCGTCCACGTAGTGGGCGTTGCGCGGATCGGACAGCACCGCCTCGCGCGGAGCGGCAGGGCCGGGCCCCCAGTTGACGGCGGCGACCACCATGTCGCGGAGCAGCTCGACGTCGCCGGCGAGGGCGAATCGCGTGTGGATGTCCGGCGGGCCGCCCGCGGGCCGGACCTCCTCCTCCCGGCCTTCGGGGGAGATCTGCCGCAGCTTCGGGCCGTGGAACCTCCACACCCGGAAGGAGGACTGTTCCTGGTCCGTCACGAACAGGTGGACGAACTCGGGCTGTCTCCACGCGAGGCGTTCGACGTGCGCGATCAGCTCGTCCAGGTCCGCGTGGTCGAGCGCTCCGGCGTAGACGTCGCGTTCCGGGAACCCGCCGTCGCCCCGGCGGGTGTCCTCGCCGGTGGTCCCGCCGAGCGGTCCGACCCGGCCGGTGGCACCGGGCCCGTGGCCGCGCAGCGGGGCGGACGTCTGCAACCACCGGCTCAGCGATTCGACGGTCGGCCGATCGTCCGGATCGACGGAGAGCATGATGTTGGCGACGTGGCTCACAGCGGGATTCAACCGGTTCACCCGTCGCTCCGCCACCGGGTTCCCGCGCGACGGGGCGGAGGGAGGGCCTCCCGGATCGCCGTGCCCGCCGCGCCGTGCCCGCCGCGTCGAGGTCGCGGCCGAACCCGACCGCCTGATCAACCGGGAAGGCGGAGTCGGCGGTCCCCGAGGAGGGACGGGCCGGCCTGGCTGGCCACGAGCTCGCGGTACGGGACGCAGCGGGTGAGCAGTGTGGTGTGGTCCGCGGCGTCGACGACGGTCCCGCGGTTCATCATGATCACGTGGTCGGCGTGCTGGACCGTGGAGAGCCGGTGCGCGACCACCACCACGGCCCGACTACGGGCCAGTTGCTCCACGATCGTGCGGAACCGCAGCTCGTTGAGGCCGTCCAGCTGGCTGGTGGGCTCGTCGAGCAGGACGATGTCGGCGTCGGTGAGCAGCGCCCGGGCCAGTGCCAGCCGCTGGCGCTGGCCGCCGGAGAGGTCGGACTCGCGGCCCAGCACGGTGTCGAGGCCCTGCGGGAGCCGCGCGACGTCCTCGGCCAGGCCGACGGCGGCCAGCGCCTCGGCCAGCTCGCCGTCCCCCGCCGACCCGGCCCGGCCGAGCTGGAGGTTCTCCCTCGCGCTGGCCTCGACCAGGGTGAACGCCTGGTCCACGTAGGCGATCCGGGCGCGCAGCGCTCCCAGGGGCCAGCTCCGGACGTCGTGGCCGAGGACGCTCACCGAGCCGGCGGAGGGCCGGACGAACCGGCCGACGAGCGAGAGGGCGGTGCTCTTCCCGGCGCCCGACGGGCCGACGACGGCCGTCAGACCGGTGCGCGGGATGCCGAAGGACACGGCGTGCAGGGCGGCGTCGTCCGACCCGGCGTGGGTGTAGGACACGGAGCGGAAGACGACCGCCGGGGCATCGGGGGACGGGCTGGGGGTGGTCCGGTCGGCGTCGTCAGGGTCGGCCTCCGGCGGCACCGCGAGCAGTTCGTTGCAGCGGTCCCGGGCGGCCAGCCCGGCCTGCAGCCGCCCGAAGCCGGTCGCGAGTGTGTTCACGGCCGGGACGGTCTGGAGCAGGTAGAGCAGGAACGCGGCGAACGCCGCCACCTGGAGGTCGCCGGCCGCCAGCCGGGCGCCGCCGGTGAGGATCACCGCGATCATCGCGAACTGGTTGCCGAGCGTCAGCACCGCGGGAACCAGGGCGCCCAGCCTGGCCCCCGTCAGCGAGACCGCGCGGAGCTTCTCGGCGTCCTCGGCGAGGAACCGGTCGGCCACCGGTTCGGCCCGGTACGCCTTGATGGTGGTGAGGGCCTCCAGGTTGGCCGTGAAGCGCTGGGCGATCTGCCCTACCGCGTCCTGCTGCCCGGTGACGTTGGACTTCATCCGGCGGAGGATCAGCAGCACCAGGACGGTCAGGACGACGAGGGCGGCGACGGTGACCACGGTGAGCACCCAGTCGATCCACACCATGACGACGAGGGTCGCGGCGACGCTGAGCGCGGCCAGCGGCAGCTGGGTCGCCACCTCCACCACCTGACGCAGGAGTTGCGCGTCGGAGGTGACCCGTGCGGCGAGGTCGCCGGTGCCCCGGGCCCGTACGACGGGCAGCGGAAGCCGCAGCGCGTGCGCCATGAGGGCGGTCCGGAGACGGTAGGTCATCCGCTCGCCGATCCGGGCCAGTTGGAGGCCCGAGAGGGCCTGGGCCACGGCCCCGCCGAGGGCGGCCGCACCCATCATCAGCAGTCCGGGGGCGAGGGACCGGTGGGCGGAGAAGTCGCCGACGATCTTCCGGACCAGCAGGGGGAGGGCGATTCCCGCCGCGGTGGCCACCACGGCGAGCAGCAGGGCGACGGCGAGCCGGACGGGCTGGGCGGCGAGTTCGCGGCGCAGCCGGACCACCGGTGAGGCGGGGGCGGGGGCGTTTGCGGGCTGGTCGGCCACGGAACACCTCTCTGCTGGGGCCGGCGGTGGGCGTCCGGGCGGGTCGGCCCGGAGGAGCTCGGTGCGGGCGGGTTCCGCGCGGACGTGCTCCGTGCGGACGGGCCGGGCCGCAGCGGTGACCGCTGCGGCCCGGCGACCGACCGGGTGTCCGAGGACTACCGGCCGATCTCCCCGTACGGACCGCCCCGGCGGGCGGCGGTACGGATCAGAGACAGAGGAGCGTGCTGACCGTGCTGGTGCCGCAGTTCAGGACGCTCAGCGAGCTGGTGCTCGCGAGGGTGTCGTCGATCTGCGCCGCCTCGGTCTCGGGCAGCTCCAGGGTCTGGAGGTCGAGGATCGCCATGACGTTCTCCTTCGCTCGTGCGGTGCATCACCCGACCGGACGGCCGGGAGTCGGTGGGGGCGCGGGATCCGCGCCCGGGGTCGGCGGGGCGGGGGGGGCCCCCGCGGGGGGGGGGGGAGC
>NZ_JBEXNT010000123.1:0-28662 GCF_040611255.1 Kitasatospora sp. NPDC002965
ACCGGCGAATGCCCCACCTGCCACCGCGAGTTACCCACCAAACACCGACCAGGGCGCACCGGACCACGCCAGACCTAACGAAGTACTACTAGGGCGCAGGGGTGTCGCGTTCCGATCATGGATCGCCACCCATCCGCAGTAGTTTCGAAGGAGTGCGTCCTTGAGCGCCATCGAGGCACGGGGCGACAACGCGCCGCCGCCGCCGTCCGCCGCCCGCCCGGAAGGGGTCCGGGCCGCGCGGCCCGGCTCGGCCCTGGTCCGGCTGCTGACGACCACCGATCACAAGACGATCGGCACCATGTACCTGGTGTCCTCGTTCGGGTTCTTCCTGATCGGCGGCATCCTCGCCCTGGTCATGCGCGCCGAACTCGCCCGGCCGGGGACGCAGATCCTCTCCAACGAGCAGTTCAACCAGGCCTTCACCATGCACGGTTCGGTGATGCTGCTGCTCTTCGCGATGCCGCTGTTCACCGGCTTCGCCAACTGGATCATGCCGTTGCAGATCGGCGCACCCGACGTCGCCTTCCCCCGGCTGAACATGCTCGCCTTCTGGCTGTTCCTGTTCGGCTCGCTGATCGCCGCCGCCGGCTTCGCGACCCCGCAGGGGGCCGCGGACTTCGGCTGGTTCCTCTACGCGCCGCTCTCCGACGCGGTCCACTCGCCCGGCGTCGGCGCCGACATGTGGATCATGGGCGTCACGCTCTCCGGCTTCGGCTCCATCCTGGGCGCGGTCAACTTCATCACCACGATCATCTGCATGCGGGCCCCCGGCCTGACCATGTTCCGGATGTCCATCTTCTGCTGGAACGTGCTGCTGACCTCGGTCCTGGTGCTGCTGGTCTTCCCCGTGCTGGCCGCCGCGCTGCTCGCCCTGGAGTGCGACCGCAAGTTCGGCTCGCACGTCTTCGACCCGGCCAGCGGCGGGGCCATGCTCTGGCAGCACCTCTTCTGGTTCTTCGGCCATCCCGAGGTGTACATCCTGGCCCTGCCGTTCTTCGGCATCGTGTCGGAGATCATCCCGGTGTTCAGCCGCAAGCCGATGTTCGGCTACGCGGGTCTGATCGCCGCCACCGTGGCCATCGCGGGCCTCTCGGTCACCGTGTGGGCGCACCACATGTACGCCACCGGCCAAGTGCTGTTGCCGTTCTTCTCGTTCATGACGTTCCTGATCGCGGTGCCGACCGGCGTCAAGTTCTTCAACTGGGTCGGCACCATGTGGAAGGGCTCGCTGAGCTTCGAGACGCCCATGCTCTGGACGGTCGGCTTCCTGGTCACCTTCCTGTTCGGCGGCCTGACGGGCGTGCTGCTGGCCGCGCCGCCGATCGACTTCCACGTGACCGACTCGTACTTCGTCGTCGCCCACTTCCACTACACGCTGTTCGGCACCGTGGTCTACGCGATGATGGCCGGCTTCCACTTCTGGTGGCCCAAGATGACCGGGCGGATGCTCGACGAGCGGCTCGGGCGGATCTGCTTCTGGACGCTCACCATCGGGTTCCACTCCACCTTCCTCGTCCAGCACTGGCTCGGCGCGGAGGGCATGCCGCGCCGCTACGCCGACTACCTGGCCTCCGACGGCTTCACCGTGCTCAACACGGTGTCCACCCTCGGCTCCTTCCTGCTGGGCCTGTCGATCCTGCCGTTCCTCTACAACATCTGGAAGACCGCCAAGTACGGCGAGCGGGTGACCGCCGACGACCCGTGGGGCTACGGCCGCTCGCTGGAGTGGGCCACCTCCTGCCCGCCGCCCCGGCACAACTTCGTCACCCTGCCCCGGATCCGGTCCGAGTCCCCGGCCTTCGACCTGCACCACCCGGAGATCGCGGCCCGCGACTTCCTGGACCACAACGGCGAGCCCGCCAGGCACCTGGCAGGCGTCACCCCGGCGGCGTACGACGCCCCCGCGCCGCGACGCGGCCGCGCGCTCGGGAGTTCCGCCGCCGGTTCCTCCGGGGCGTCCTCCGGGACGTCCCCCGGCGGGTCCCGTGCCGGGTCCTCCGGTGGGCCCGGCGCGGGCCGCTGACGGCCTGCCCCCTGAACGCCGCTCCCGCCCGCGTCGCTGCCCCCGGGCGGGCGGGAGCGGCCCTCCTTCCCGGGCCCGTCGTCCCTGGCCCGTCGCCCCGGGCCCTCCGTCCCGGACCCGTCCACACGTCTTCCCCGTCTTCGTCCGACGCCTTCCCGAATCCACGTCGAGCCCCACCGGCTGAGGAGCGCACGGCACCATGTCCCACACCGTTCTCGCCATCGGCACGGCCGCGACCACCGCGTCCGGCTGCGTCTGGTACCTGCCCGCCATCGCCGACCTCCAGGCGGGCGACGACCGCCCCCGCTCGGCCCGCACCGCCGCTGCCGCCTGCGTGGTCTGGTGGGCCGGCCTCGCCCTGGGCGGCGTCCTGTTGCTGGCCGTCCCGGACTGGCAGCCCGCCGCCCGGATCACGCTGGCCGGCCTGGTCGCCGGTGTCCTCCTGCGGGTCCGCGCCCACCTGCAGAGCCGGTCCGAGCGGCGCGAGGACCGCCTCCGCTGGGCCCTGCTCGACCCGGACCCGGACCCGGACTCCGGGGCCACGCGCTCCCCGCGCCCGGCGGCCCGCACGCTGCTCGGCTGGCTGCTGGTGGGACTGGCGGTCGCCTCGCTCGGCGCCGCCTCCGTCCTGCTGACCGGTGGCGGCCCCCTGGCTCCGCGCCTGGCCGCCGCGGCCGGAAGCGCCGGCGCCGTCTCCGCCGCCTTCCTGCTCATCGGCCTCGGCGACGTCCGTCGGCACCGCCGCTGAGGCACCGCCGTGAGGGCTCCGCCCCGCCGACGGCGACCGTGTTGCTCACCTGTCCGGCAGGGGTGGTGCGGAGCATCCAAGTCGACCTTTGAGCAGGGACTTTGAAAAGCAGTCAGGTCGACCCGTATCTTCGGGCGCGACACCGGGGGAACCGCCCCGGTGGCGTCGAAAGGGGTGTCCCATGACCACTGCCTCACCGCGCGAGGTCCTCCAGCGCTTCGTCGACTACATGGCCGACGGTCCCGACGAGGCGGCGGCGGACCTGTGCACGGAGGACGCCGTCTTCGAACTGCCCTACCTGATGCCGGGCGTGCCCGAGCAGAAGCCGGGGCGGGAGGCCTTCCGGGCCCACCTGCGGCACGGCGCCACGATGCAGAAGTCCGAGAGCGTGGACCCCGTGAGCATCCACGAGACCGCCGATCCCGAACTCGTCGTCGTCGAGTACCGCCTCCAGGGGCACGTCCTGGCCACCGGACGGAAGTTCGCCTTCGACATCGTGATGTTCGCCCGGGTCCGGGACGGACTGATCACCTGGTCGCGCACCTACTCCAACCCGCTCGACAGCGCGATAGCCTTCGGCGCCGCCGAGCGGCTGCTCACCGCGATCGCGGCCGGGTAGGGGCCCGCCGGGGCCGGGACCGGCGCTGTCCTCGGCACCGATCCCGGCGCCGGACCGTCCCGGGCCGATGGGGTCGTTCGACCCTGGCCGGGGGCGCGGCGCCGGGGCATGATGCGGTGGACCCGGCGTGTGGTGTGCCGGGCGTGGAGAGGGTGGAGCCGCGAGATGGCGAGCGAGACGGCCGGTACCGAGACGCCGGCACCGGTCAGGGTGTTCCTGCTGGACGACCACGAGGTGGTGCGCCGCGGCGTGCACGACCTGCTGGACTGCGAACCGGACCTGGAGGTGGTCGGCGAGGCGGCCACCGCCGAGCAGGCCCTCGTCCGCGTCCCGGCGCTGCGGCCCGACGTCGCCGTGCTGGACGTCCGCCTCGGCGACGGCGACGGTGTGGCCGTCTGCCGCGAACTGCGCTCCCGGATGCCCGACCTGGCGTGCCTGATGCTGACCTCCTTCGACGACGAGGAGGCGCTCCTCGACGCCGTGATGGCGGGCGCCGCCGGGTACGTGCTGAAGCAGATCAGCGGGACCGACCTGGTGGCCGCCGTCCGGACCGTCGCCTCCGGGCGTTCGATGCTCGACCCCGGCGCGGCGACCCGCCTGCTGAACCGCCTCCGCAGCGAGGCCGAGCCGGCCCAGCCGTCCACCGGAGGACCGGAGCTGACCGTCCGCGAGCAGGAGGTGCTGGCGCTGATCGGCGAGGGCCTGACCAACCGGCAGATCGGGGAGCGGCTCTACCTGGCGGAGAAGACGGTGAAGAACCACGTCTCCCGCCTCCTGGCCAAGCTCGGCGTGGAGCGGCGCGTCCAGGCCGCCCTGATCGCCACCGAGCTGCGCCAGGCCGCGGCCGCCCAGCCGACCTACCACCCGCGCATCCTCGGCGGCGGCCTGCGCGGCTGACCCGCGCCCTGAGCCCCGGCCCCCGGCCCCCGGACGTCGGTGGGGGCCGGGGTGTCGGCGCTGCCGCGGTGCGGCCCTCCCTCCGTCCGGCAAGCCCGGCCAGGGCGGCCCCTCGCCGCGCCCGGTCCGGGCGCCCTTCGGCGCGGCCCCGCCGGCCGGGGGCGGTGGACGGGACCCTCGACGGGACCATCGGCCCTCGCCCCGCCGCTGCCCGGCGAGTGACCATCGCTCGCATGAACGTCGATCCTGAAGCCCCGGCCGTGGTGCCGGTCGAAGCGTCCGCAGGGCCGCCGGCGGGCGGTTCCCGGGACCTCGACGAGGCCCGGGCACTGGAACTGCTGGGCGGCACCGACGTGGGCCGGGTCGTCTACACGGTCCGTGCGCTGCCGGCGGTCCTCCCGGTGCGGTTCCGGTTGGACGCGGGCGGCGGCGTGCTGGTGTCGGCGGCGGCCGGATCCGAGCTGGCGCGGGCGGTGGACGGCACGGTGATCGCCTTCGAGGCCGACGAGGTGGACGGCACCGACGGCACCGGTTGGTGCGTCACCGTCCTCGGCCGCGCGGAGGTCCGCCGACCGGCGAGGGGGCCGGGTGCGGCCCGGGTCGAGATCCGGATCGGTGCCGAACTGGTCGTCGGCCGGCACCTGACCGCCGACCTGTCGTGACCGCGGACCGTCCCTGAGGCCGGGCCTGAGCCGTGCCTGAGCACGGCGGGTCCGCAGGCCCGCCGACCCTGCTCCCCCCGGGGCGGGCTACAGCCCCAGCGGGGCCTCCCAGCGCAGGACGGTCCCGCCGCCGTCCGCCGGGCGCAGCTCGAAGGTGCCGCCGACCCGTTCGGCACGTTCGGCGAGGTTGCGCAGGCCACTGCGCCGGCCCCCGGACGGTACGCCGACGCCGTCGTCGGTGACCGTGAGCGCGACCACGCCGCCGAGGGCGCGCAGGGAGACCTCGACCCGGCCGGCCCGGGCGTGCCGGGCGGCGTTGCTGAGGGCCTCTCCGAGGACGGCCATGACGTGTTCGGCGAGTTCCTGCGGCACGTCGGTGTCGAGCAGGCCCTCCATGCTGAGCCGCGGGGCGAAGCCGAGGGTGGCCTGGGCCTCGCCGACGGCCCGGGTGGCCCGGGCGCGCAGGCCCCGGTCGGGCTCGTTGTGGGCGCGCAGACCGAAGATCGTGGAACGGATGATCTTGATCGTCTCGTCCAGGTCGGCGACCGCCCGGCTGACCCGGTCGGCCGCGCTCGGGCTCTCGATCAGGCGGCCTGCGCTCTGCAGCGTCATGCCGGTGGCAAAGAGCCGCTGGATGGCCAGGTCATGGAGGTCGCGGGCGATCCGGTCGCGGTCCTCCAGCAGGGTCAACTGCTCGGCGTCGCGCCGCCGTTCGGCCAGCTCAAGGGCGAGCGCGGCCTGGTCGGCGAAGCCCAGGAGCGGGCCGGTCTCCTCGGCCGTGAACGGTGGTCGGCCGCTCTCCCTCGCGAGCAGCAGGACACCCCGGCCGAACCCCTCGCCGGTGCCCAGCGGCACCGCGACGGCCGGTCCGAGCCCGGTGAACCGTCCGGCCGGTCCGGCCGGGTACCGCCCGTCGTGCTCCAGCTCGTCGCTGGTGACGGGGGATCCGGACGCGTACGCGGCGCCGGAGAGCGTGCCGTCCACCGGCACGGTCACCCCGAGCCGCGCCTCCGGACGGCCGCCCAGGGCGACCTCGACGGTCAGCTCGGCCGCACGCTCGCCCGGTCCGGCGAGCGCCACCGAGACGTCGGCGAGCTCGGCGCCGGCGATCTCCCGGGCCCGGCGCGCGATCAGCTCGACCACCTCCAGCCGGGGGGCGCCGGAGAGGAGACTCCGGGTGATCTCGGCGCTCGCCCGCAGCCAGCGCTGCTGGCGCTGCGCCTCCTCGTACAGCCGGGCGTTGTCGATGGCCACCCCGGCGGCGACGGCGAGCGTCGAGATGACCGCCTCGTCGTCGGCGTCGAAGTCCAGGCCGCCGCGCTTGTCCGTGAGGTACAGGTTGCCGAACACCTCGCCCCGCACCCGCACCGGAACCCCGAGGAAGGTGTGCATCGGCGGATGGTTGGGCGGGAAGCCGACCGAGGCCGGGTGGTCCGAGAGCACCGGGCAGCGCAGCGGCTGCGGCTCACGGATCAGCTCGCCCAGGATGCCGTGCCCGGCCGGCAGCGGGCCGATCGCCTCGATCTCCTCCTCGGTGAGGCCGACCGTCAGGAACTGGGACAGCGTGTGCCCGTCCGCGCCGATGACGCCGAGCGCCGCGTACCGGGCGTCGACCAGGTCGGCGGCGGCCTCGACGATCCGGCGCAGGGCCTGCGAGAGGTCCAGCTCGCGGCCGACGGCGAGCACCGCCTCCAGCAGGCTGTGCACCCGGTCGCGGGTGCCGCGTGCCGCGTCGATCCGCCACTGGAGTTCCTCCAGGAGCTCGTCCAGGCGCAGCTGCGGGATCCGTGCGCCCGCGCCACGCGGGTGCGGCCGGTCGGCGGCCGGGGTGGCGGCGGTGACAGCCGTGGCGGCGAGGCCGGGATCGACGGGAGTGCCGGGAGTGCCGAGGATGTCGGGAGTGCCGACGGCGCCGGGACGTGCGGGAGTGGCGGGCTCGGCGCGGCTCCCGGGGGCCGCGGTGGCCCGGGGGCAGGCCGCAGGGGGCGCTTCGTCGTGTCCGCCGGTGCCCGTCCGCGTACCTTCCGCGCCGTTCACCGGCGTCCTCCTCGTCGTTCTGTCCTGCCCGGTCCGGTTCCGCCCCGGTCGTCGGACCGGTCGGATTGTCGGATTCACGTTAGTGCCCAGGGCGGCCCGTGCGGCACCCCGGGGTGGTCATGGACGCGTCTCCGGCCCTGCCCAGGGACCTATGGCCCTGCGGCGCGGGCCCTGCGGCCCCTGGCCCGGCGCCCGGCCGCGCGACCAGGGTGGGAACCGGCGGACGGTGCGTCAGACCGCACCGCCCGGAAGCCGCCCGGTGACCGGGCGGCCACCGTACGGCACCAGCGGCACGCAGTGGACCTGCGGCGGGACCGGCAGCGAACCCGGTGCGCACCCGCGGCGGGACAACGAGCGGAGAGGAACCTCCCATGACGCCCCCTGTTCTGGTCGGAGTCGACGGATCGCCCGAGAGCACCGCAGCCGCCCACTGGGCCGCCGAGGAGGCCCGGCGCCGCGGGGCCTCGCTGCGCCTGGTGCACGTCTGGCCGTGGCTCACCGACGGCCGGGCCGCGTTCGCCGACCCTGACGACCTGCCGGTCGCCGCCCAGCGGATGCTCGCGGGGACGGCGGAGGAGGTCCGCGAGGGTCACCCCGGCGTGGCCGTCCACACCGACGTGGTGCTCGACGCCGCGGTCGACGGGCTGGTGGCCGCCGCCGAGGACGCGGGTCTGCTCGTCGTCGGCTCGCGGGGCCTGGGAGGCTTCGCCGGATTGCTGGTCGGCTCGGTGAGCATGGCGGTCGCCGCCCGGTCGGCCGCGCCGGTGGTGGTCGTCCGCCCGGGACGTCCGGCCCGTCCGGCGGAGCCGCACCGTGACCGGGCGCAGGTCGCTTCGGAGACACGGCCCGAGGCGGCCCCCGAGACCGTTCCCGAAGTGGTCGTCGGCGTGGACGCCGGTGCGCCCGGCGACGCCGTGCTGGCGTTCGCCTTCCAGGAGGCCGCGCTGCGCGGCGCCCGGCTCCGGGCGGTCCACGGCTGGGAACTCCCACCGGCGTTCGCGGTGGTCGGCTTCCTGCCGTCCGGTTCCGAGATGGCGCTGCTCCAGGCGGGGGAGGAGAAGGCGCTGGCCGCCGCTCTCTCGGCGCACCGGGACCGGCACCCCGACACGGAGGTCGTCGAGCAGGCCAGGCTCGGCGCCGCCCGCACGCTGGTGGAGGAATCGGCCGGGGCCGGGCTGGTGGTGGTCGGGCGCCGACGCCGGCCGCACGACTTCGGCCCCCGGCTCGGACGGGTCGCGCACGCGGTGCTGCACCACGCCCACGCGCCGGTCGCGGTGGTCCCGCACGACTGACACGGTGAGGACGCGGGCGCGGCGCAGTGCGGCGCAGTGCGGCCGGTGGCCGTCGAGGCACGGCGGGTGTCCGCCGCCCCGCCGCCCGACGACCCGCCCCGAGGCCCCGCTGATCCACCCCGCCCCGGGCCGTAGGCGCAGCGCCGCCCTTCGCCCTCCGGACGCGGGCCGTTGGACCCTGCCGTCCGGCCGTCGGACGGGCGCAGGCTCGGAGTAGCAGCCGTCCCGCCCGCCACCGCCCCGACCCGGCCGTCCCGCCCGCGCGGTGCCGTCCCGGCCGTGCGGTGGCTCCGCCGGGGCGTGGCGACGAGGCAAGGAGAGGATCACCATGACCGAGTCCACCCTCACCCCGGACGACCTGCGGCTGCTGGCCGTCGCCGGCGGCGCGGCCCCCTCGCTGCACAACAGCCAGCCGTGGCGGTTCCGCCCCACCCCTGACGGGTGCGGGATCGAGGTGCACGCCGACCTCGCCCGCGCCGTCCCGCTCGCCGACGCCGTCGGCTCCGCACTGCACGTCGCCGTCGGCGCGGCCCTGTTCAACCTGAGGGTGGCCGCCGTCCGGCTGGGCCGCGAGCCAGCCGTCCGGCTGCTCCCGGATCCGGTCGACCCCGGTCTGTCGGCCGTCCTCGACCTCGCGCTCCGCGCCGCTCCCGGATCCGCTTCCGTCGCCCCGCCGTTCGGCCGCGATCTCTACCCGGCGATCACCGAACGCCGCTCCAGCCGACGGCCGTTCACCAACCGGGACGTGCCCGAGGCGGTGCTCGCGGAGCTGATCGCCGCCGCCCGGGAGGAGGGTGTGGCACTCGGCGTGCTGGAGGAGGCCGGGGTGCGGCAGGTGCTGGCGCTCACCGCCGAGGCCGAGGACCGGATCGCCCACGACCCGGCCCGGCGTGCCGAGACCCGCTCCTGGCTCCGGCCGGAACCCGCGCCGGGCTCCGCGGACCGGGCCGTCGACGGGATCCCGTACGCCGCGCTGGGTCCGCAGGACCACGACGCCCGGGTGCCGATGCGTGACTTCGCCGGTCGGCCGCCGTACCGCGACGGACCGCCGCAGCCGTCCGAGCGGTTCGAGGCGCTGCCGCAGCTGTGCACGCTCACCACGCCGGGGGACGGTCCGGCGGACTGGCTGCGGGCCGGTCAGGCGTTGGAACGGGTCTGGCTGCTGGCCACCGTGCACGGCGTGCGGCTGACGGTCTGGCACCAGCCCGTCGAGTGGCCCGACCTCCGCTGGGGGCTGCGCGATCCGGCCGAGGGGCCCGGGCACGTCCAGCTGGTGGTGCGGATCGGCTACGGCCCGCCCGGGGTCGCCACACCGCGCCGGCCGCCGGAGGACGTCCTCGACGCGCGGCCCGGCCCGGCGGCGCCGCCGACGACGGGGTGAGCGGTCCCCGGTGAGGAGCTTGCGGCGGCCCGCAGGGACCGGCCCGGCGAGCCGTCCGCCCACCCCGCCGAGCGACGGGTCGGGGGCCGCCCGGCCGCTCAGGTCGGTGGCCGGGCCGCCTCCCCTCGCTGCGGGCGGCCCGACCACCGGGCTTCTCCACCGGGCTTCTCCACCGGGCTTCGCGACCGGGCTTCGCGACCGGGCTTCTCCACCGGACGGCGTCGGCCGCCGGTGGTCGCCCCCCACTCCTGCCGCCCGCCGCCGCCGGCCGTCCTCAGCCGCTGCGGCGTCCGCCCGGCTTGACGACCTCCGCCTTCAGCCGCAGCTCGGGGCTGTGGCGGAAGGTGAGCGTGAACTCCACCCACTGGCCGACCGTGAGCGCCGGCGGGTTCGTGATCATCAGGTCGGCGTCCTCCGGCGACATCACCAGCTCGCCGCGCTCCGGCACGGGCAGGGCCGTGACCGGCTCCCACCGGCCGGAGGCACCCTGGTGCAGATGGCGTTTCAGCGTCACCTTTCCGCCGAACTCCCAGCTGGCACCGGTGAGTTCGTCCGGTATGTCGCCGGGGTTGCGGACGGTGAAGAAGGCGGCCGTGGCCGTCGCCCCGCCCGTCGTCGGCAACAGCAGCCAGCCCGGACCGGCCTCCACCGGCTGTGGCCGCCCGGCTCCGCCGACCGCCGTCCACCCGGAGAGCAGCGCCAGCGCCACCACCGCCGCCGCGACCGGCGGGCCGACCACCTTCAGCCGCTCGGGGACGCGCCCCGTCCGCGCGGAGATCCTTCCCGGCCGTACCCTGCCCACCGCACCGCCGCCGCTCACCGCGCTACCCCCGTACCCGTGCCTGCGCCCGCCCGCGCCGAGCGTCGCGCCCGGTCCGGCCGCCGCCCGCTGCCGGGGGCGCCGCCGCCCCGTCCGTCCGAGGCGCCCCGGCCGGGCCGCCAGCTCCGCAGCCGCAGGCTGTTCCCCACGACGAGCAGCGAACTCAGCGACATCGCCACCGCCGCCAGCATCGGGTTCAGCAGCCCGATCGCCGCCAGCGGGATCAGCACCACGTTGTAGCCGAACGCCCACAGCAGGTTGACCCGGATCGTGCCCAGCGTGCGCCGGGCCAGCCGGACGGCGTCCACGACCGCCTCGATGTCCCCGCGCACCAGGGTCAGTCCGGCGGCGCCGATCGCCGCGTCGCTCCCCGAGGCCAGGGCCACCCCGAGGTCCGCCGAGGCCAGCGCGACCGCGTCGTTGACGCCGTCGCCGACGACCGCGGTCGTCCGTCCGGCGGCCTTCAACTCGGCCACCACCTCGGCCTTGCGCTCCGGCGAGGCCGAGAAGTGCACCCGCTCGATGCCCAGTTCGGTTGCCACCGCGTGCGCCGCGCCCGGCCCGTCACCGGTCAGCAGGACCGGTTCCAGACCCATCCGGCGCAGCCGGTGCAGCGCGCGCCAGCTGCCCGAACGCAGGGTGTCGCCGACCGCGAGGACGGCCACCGCCCGCCCGTCGAGCTCCACGACCACCGGCGTCCGGCCGGCCGCCGCAGCCTCCTCCAGCGCGGTCACCAGCCCGGCCGGCAGCGGTCCGACCGCGTCGTCCGGGCGGACCACCCTGACCTGCCGCCCCTCCACCGTGCCGGCCACCCCCACCCCGGCAGTGGCCCTGAACTCGGCCACCGCCGGGAGGGGTTCGGAGCCACACCGCTCGCGGGCTGCCCCCACGACGGCCCGGCCGATCGGGTGCTCCGAACGGTGCTCGACGGCTCCTGCGAGCCGGAGCACCTGGTCCTCGTCGACCCCCGCGTCCGGGGCCACGGCCACCGCCGCGAGCTCCATCCGGCCGGTGGTCAGTGTCCCCGTCTTGTCCAGCACCACGGTGTCGATCCGCCGCAGGCTCTCCAGCACCTCCGGGCCGCGCACCAGCACGCCCAGTTCGGCACCCCGGCCGGTCGCCGCCAGCAGCGCGGTCGGCGTGGCCAGGCCCAGCGCGCACGGGCAGGCCACCACCAGGACGGCGACGGCCGCCGTCACCGCCGCCTGCGGGTCGGCCCCGGCACCCAGCCAGAAGCCCAGCACGCAGACCGCGACCGTCAGCACGCACGGCACGAACACCCCGGCCACCGTGTCCGCCAGCCGCTGCGCCCGGGCCTTCCCGGCCTGGGCGTCCGCCACCAGGGCGGTGATCCGGGCGAGTTGGGTGTCCGCACCGACCGCCGTCGCCCGCACCACCAGGGCGCCGCCTACGTTCACCGTGGCGCCCGCCACCTGGTCGCCCGGACCGACCTCGACCGGCACCGACTCGCCGGTCAGCAGGCTCAGATCCAGGGCCGAGCTGCCCTCCACCACCACACCGTCGGTGGCCACCCGCTCGCCCGGCCGGACCACGAACTCCTGCCCGGGCAGCAGCTGTTCGATCGGCAGCAGCTGTTCCTCCCCGGTCTCCGGGTCGCGGACGCACACCTCCTTGGCGCCCAGCTCCGCCAGGGCCCGCAGCGCCGAACCGGTGCGCCGCCGCACCCGCCCCTCCAGCAGCCGCCCGGCGAGCACGAACAGCGGCACCCCGACGGCCGCCTCCAGGTAGACGTGCGCGGCGCCGCCGCCGTCCGCGGTCAGCGAGAACGGCATCCGCATGCCGATCTCGCCCGCCCCGCCGAACACCAGCGCGTACGCGGACCAGCCGAACGAGGCCACCACCCCGAGACTCACCAGGGTGTCCATGGTCGCCGCCGCGTGCCGCAGTCCCTGCCAGGCCCGCCGGTGGAAGCCGGCCGAACCCCAGCTCACCACCGGCACCGACAGCGCGAAGCAGACCCACTGCCAGGCGTCGAACTGCAGCGACGGAACCATCGACAGGACCACCACCGGCACGGCCAGCAAGGCCGTCACCAGCAGCCGCCACCGGTCCGCGGACTCGTCCTGGTCCGGGCCCGCCGCCGACAGCCCGTCCGGGGCCTGCTCGGCGGTGTAGCCGGCCCGTTCGACCGCCGCCACCAGTTCCTCGACGCCGACCCCGGCCGGGTGCAGCACCCGCGCCCGCCCGGTGGCCAGATTGACCCCGGCGGTCACGCCCTCGATCCGGGCGAGCCGCTTCTCCACCCGGCTGACACAGGCCGCGCAGGTCATCCCGCCGACCACCAGATCGGTGCTGACCGGCGGCGGGCCGGTCTCCCCGCTCCCGGGGCTCTCCACCACGGCCTTCATCGGCCCGCCCCCATGTCATGTCCCATCCCGGGTTTACCCCCGCCGCCCCCGCCGGGCGTCAGCCCGGGCGTCACGGGCCCGGCTCCGCGCCCTACCGCGAAGGCCACTACGAACACCACCACCAGCATCAGGGCGAACCCCACCAGCACACTCAACGGCCGGGCACCCGGCGACATCCCACTCACCCCCCACCAGTCGTCCCCCCACCCCGATCAGTTCCCGTACACCCCTGATTGACCCGGATCATCCCTCCGGAGAGGGTGGCGAGGGTGACGGGCACCTCTGCGCTGCCGGCCTCGCACCGACCGGGAAGCGCGGGCCGCCCACACCCGCCTCGCCTCCGTCCAGGCCCCGGGTGCCGGAAGTCCTCGGCTCGGACCCGGTGGTGGTCACGGCGCCAAAGGCGGCAGGGCCGACTCGGCGGGTACCCGCCGAGTCGGCCCTGCGGTTGCGGTGGGGCGACCGTGCGGACGGCCCCGGCCCCGATGCCCCGGCGTCTACGGCCGCCGCGCCGCACGGTGGTCGAGGTGCACGAGGACGGTCGAGTGGAACCGTTCGACGGCATCGTCGACGCTGCGGATGAAACCGGTCTCGGCGTTGCCGCGGGTACTGCCCATGCTCTTCGACAGGGAGAGACGGAAGCCGGTGATCCGCGAGGTGTCCTTCGGCAGCAGGTCGCCGGGTTCGGGCCGGAGCTTCTCCAACGTGCCCCGGGGACCGGCGGCAGCGCCGTCGGTGAGCGTCTCCACGTGCAGGTCGGCCGGGGCTTCGGCGAGCTGGCGGACCAGGCGCTTGACCCAGCTGAGCGGATAGCCCTGCTCGGGGGCCGGGATCTCGGTCGAGGTGCGGAGCTTCCCGACCCGGAGGTCGGCGGTGATGGAGATGCTGCCAGCGGCATCGTCGATCCTGATCTCGGCGCTCAGTCGACCGTCCGTGCAGAGCCGGTCGGCGAGCTCGGTGCGGCGGGCCCGGGCGTCCTCGCCACGGCGGGTCCGCTGGACGGGCAGCACCTTGACGCCGAGTTCGCCGCCGAGTTGGAAGCAGACCTGCCGGACGAGTCGTTCCCAGCTCTCGACGACCTGGACGGCGCGCTGGTCCCCCGTGGCCAGCGTCTCGTCGTCGATGCCCTTGCGGACCGGCACCCAGGCAGGGCCCATGTTCTGGAAGCCGTGGCAGCCCGAGTTCTCGTGCTGGAGGTAGTGCAGGAGTTCCTGGAGCAGCCACGCGTGCGCGGGGTTGCTGACGCCCTCGTGCCGGATCAGCGTCTTCGCCTGGTAGGCGACCTCGGCCCAGGAGAGGTGGCCGAGCAGGACCTTGTGCTTGCGCCGTCCGTCGACCTTGACGGCGACGAGCGGACTCCCGTCGAGTGCCACGTCGTTGGAGAGGGTGATGACCGCCTCGTAGCCGCGTCGTGCGGCGATGTCCATGTAGTCCTGGACCTGATCGGCCTTCAGCGGGTTGCCGTTGGTCTTGCTCTCGACGAGGGCCGTCCACAGCCGCCCGGCCCGCTCGACGCGTATGACGCCGTCGGGCCGCTTGGGCGAGTCGCCGTGCGGCAGCGACACCTCGGTGAACGTCTCGGTACGGCCGGCCGGTGCGCCGAACGCGGCGGTGAGGCGGCGTCCGAACTCCGGCACCTGGGCCATCACGGACAGCAGGACCGAGGTGGCACGGACCTCCCGCTCACGGTCGCTCTTGAGGCTGCTGGCGGGGAAGAGCCGCGCCGTGCGCCAGGCGTCGTTCTCGGCGAGCGACGGCTTGGGGGCCTTGGGGAGGGTGACCTTCTTCTTGGCCGTGCGTAGCCGCTTGGGGGCTGCCGGCTCGGGAGTCGAATCGGTGGTCGGAGCCGGGACGGCGGGCGGTGCCGTGGTGGTGGGCGGGTTCGCGGTGGCGGGCGCCGTTGTCTTGGCAGCCGATTCCTGGGCCCCGGGCAGGGCGTCCGTGGTGAGGGCGCCGTCGGCGCGGTCGTTCTCGTCGCGCGCGTCGAGCTCGTTGTCCGAGTCGTTCTCGTCGTCCTCGATCTCGATGGCGAAGTCGGTGGCGAGCCCCGCCAGTCCGGTGTCGTAGCCCTGGCCGATGGCGCGGAACTTCCACTCCTGGTTCCGGCGGTAGATCTCGCCGAACACGAAGGCGCTCTCGGAGTCCGCGTCGGTGATGGAGAAGCCGAGCAGCCGCTCGCCGCCCAGGTCGGTGAGTTCGACTCGGAGATTGTCCAACTTGCCGAAGGGAGCCCGCTGGTGGCGGCTGGCTGCGATCACCAGGCGGTCGATGTCGGTGGGCACGGCGGTGAGGTCCAGCTGGATGCGGTCCTCGGTTCCGGCCTCGGTCGGGGTCTGCCCGAGCAGTTGGACGCTGCCGTCCTCGGCGGTGGGGTTGTTGTAGAAGAAGAAGTCGGCGTTGCTGCGGACCTTGCCGTCGGCGGTCAGGAGGAGGACCGAGACGTCGGCGTCCCCGTCGCCGTCGGGGCTGCTCCACCCGAGGCTCACGGTGACGGAGTCGGTGGCCTCGCTCAGCGCCGCGAGTCCGACATTGGCTCCCTTGACCATTTCCTGCACGAATGTCCCCCAGAGGAACAGGGCTGTGCCGGTGGCGCCGGCGCAGCCGTGATGTGGTGGTGCCGTCGGCGTGTGCCCGTCCCGGCCAGCAGGGAGCCTAGCCGCTTGAGAAGGCGCTGTGACCAGGTTCCGAGCAGATTGTATGCATGCTATCGGTGTGTCATGTTCGCGAATGCGGCTGGGAACGAAGCCCGTCTCCGCACGGCGCTGCCCCGGCGCCGGGGGCGGGGCCGGGGCAGCGGGGTTCGGGGTGTCAGGGGAGGGGGATGCGGACGACCTGGGGGTCGTGGTCGCTGAGCTGGGTGGGGAACTCGCTGTTGAGGTGGACGATGTCGTAGCTGTAGGGCCTGGCCGCGAGGGCGGGGGAGATCAGGATGTGGTCGAGCACCTGGGAGTTGCCCTCGTAGACGTAGGTGTAGCGCTCGGCGAGGGGGAGGGTGCGGGGGAGGTCGACTAGGGAGCCGCCCGCGGTGAGGAGGTCGGCGGTCTGGGAGAACTCGAAGTCGTTGATGTCGCCGAGGACGATCACCGAGGCGTTCGGGTCGACGGCGAGGAGCTGGTCGGTGAAGGTCTTCACCACGCCGGCCTGGGCGTGCCGCTGGGTCTCGGAGGGGCGGGCCGGCTGCTGGTAGCGGCCGAAGAGGGGCTGGTCGCCGCCCTTGGAGTTGAAGTGGTTGGCGATCACGAAGACCGGGCGGCCGTTCCAGCGGAACTCGCCGGCCAGCGGCTTGCGGCTGGCGCCGAACGCGGAGTTGCCCGGGTCGATCCGGCCGGGGGAGTAGGCGAGTGCCGGGGTGCCGCCGCTGTTGACGACCGAGTTGGCGGTGCTGGAGCCGGCGCCCGGGCGGTCGGTGAAGGTCAGACCCCGGTCCGTGCGGTAGAGGAAGACCTGGCGGATGTTGCCGCCGGGCTGGCCGCCGTCCTGGCCGTCCACCGGGTTGATCTGCCGGTAGGAGTAGGACGGGCCGCCGGCCGCGGTGATGGCGGCGGTCAGCCGGGCGAGGGTCTGGTCGGCGGCGACGGTGCCGTTGTCGGTGGCGCCGTTGTTGTCCTGGATCTCCTCCAGCGCGACCAGGTCGGGCGCGCGGAGGTTGGTGACCACGGCGGCGGCCAGGCCGTCGAACTTGCTCTGGGGCTCGTTCGGGGAGAGGTTCTCGACGTTGAACGTCGCCGTGGCCAGTTCGCCGGTGGCCGGCGCGGCCGTGGTCTCCGCGGCGAGTCCGCCGGAGGTGACCGTCGGGGTCGTGGTGGGGAGCAGCTTGAAGTTGCCGAAGGAGTAGTCGACGACGCCGACGGTGGCGCCGGTGAGGGTGTCGCCGACCTTGGCGGTCGGTACGGGGGCGAGCACGTCGTCGAGGACGATCCGTTCGGGGTTGCCGTCGCCGGCCCGGAGGAGGATGCCGCCGCGGGTGGTGCGGGTGGTGGATCCCTGCGGGACGACCGGGATCTCGCCGAACGAGCTGGTCGGGCCGACCACGGCCGCGTCGTCGATCCTGACCCGCATGCCCTCCAGGGACTCCCAGAAGTCGAGGCCGTCGGTGGACGGCTGGAAGCCGGCCGCGGTCTCGACGTTGCCGCTGGTCACGCCGGAGATCACGGCGGCCGGCGGCACCCGGCCGCCGGCCCCGACCAGGGTGGGCGCGGGAAGCGGCGCGTTGTGGGTGAGGACGGTGACGCTCGGTGCGGTCAGTTCGGTGACGGTGAGGTTGGTGGTGCCGCCGGTGCCGCCCGGACGGAACTCGCTCACCGTGCCGCCGACCGTCACCGAGTCGCCGACGGCGACGCCCGGTGCGCCGGCCGTGTAGACGTAGACGGCCTCGCCGGTGGCCGGGTCGGCGTCGGGCTGCGGGTCCTGGAACCAGAAGCCGCTCGGGCCGGTGGCGGTGACGACGCCGGGGACGGCCGTGACGGTCTGTCCGGCCTTCGGCGAGGTGCGGGCGGCGCCCTGGACGTCACGTATCCGGGTGCCGCCGGTGCCGCCGCCGGAGGAGGAGTTGCGGGGGGCGGGCGCGGTGACGGCGAAGTCGGCCGCGTTGCTGTCGGTGTCGGTGGCCCCGCCGCCGGCCCGCAGCGCGGCCGTGGTGTTGGCGAGGTTGCCGGTCGGTGAGCCCTCGGCGGAACTGGCCGTCGACCCGTAGCCGACGAAGTCCTTCACGCCCGGCTGGGTGGCGCAGCCCGTGGTGCAGGTGAGCGCGGTGCCGTTGGTGACCAGCGCGACCTTGCCGGTGGTGGCGCTCAGGGCGAGCGTGCCGGTCGCGTCCGGCGTCGGCAGGGCGGCTCCGGAGCCGGCCCCCGCCGCCTGCTGGACGAGGTAGTACCTGCCGGGGGCGACGGTGCCCGACAGCGTGGTCCTCGCCCAGGAGGAGCCGCCCGCCGAGGCGTACTGGACGGTCCAGCCGGTGACCGGGACCGGCACGGTGCCCCGGTTGTAGAGCTCGACGTAGTCGTTGGCGTACTGGGCGCCGGAGTTGCCGCCACCGCCGTACACCTGGCTGATCACGATGTCCGCGGACACCGCCTGCGCGGTGCCGGCCGGCAGCGCGAGGAGCGCTCCCACGACGGCGGCGGCGGATGCCACCGCCGGTGTGCGGAGCCGGACTCGATCGGTTCGCCTCACGGGCGTCCTCCTGACGAGCGAGCGGGTGATGGTCGGCGCTGTGCGTTCAGGGGCGTGTCTGTCGGACAAGCCTTAGCAGCGTCACCCGTGCCGTACCGCGCGCTGTGGTGAACGGCCGGACGTACGAGGGGAGAACAGTTCCGGTCGGGCGGTACCCCCACCGGGCGGAATTGGGCGGGGAAGGAGGGCTTCGCCCCCTCTTGTTCGGTCGGCAGCACCACTGGATAAGGTGAGCGTTACCTAAGTTCCGTCGGTCGTCGGTCGTCGGTGCGCCTGGACTCCCTCGCGCCTCCGGCCTCGACAGGACGCCCGGCAGGCGGCCGTCCCGGCCGACCCGCAGGCGGGTCGGCCGACGTGCACGCAGTACGTGAGAGAAAGGAACGTCCGTGCCCCCTGGCACACGCCGTCGCTCCGGCGGCCCGCCCGACGGCGAGCACGAGGTCGCCGGGCGGCCCGGCGACGGTGCCGGGATGACCTACCTCGCCATGGGCGCGATTTCAGCGGAACGCCCCGCACTTTCCAAGGTGGCAGGGCTTCGGCGGCGGCGAATCCTCGGTCTGGGCGTGGTGGGAGCGGTCCTCGTCGCCGTTGCGGTGCTCTCGGTCGCCGTCGGTGCGCGGGCGTTGACTCCCGCCGAGGTGTGGCACGGGCTGTTCGCGGGGCCGGACCCCGACCAGAGGAGTACGGAGATCAGGCTCATCGTGCAGACCGTGCGGGTGCCCCGGACGGTGCTCGCGATCGTGGCGGGCGTCGCGCTGGGCGTCGGCGGGGCACTGATCCAGGGGTTCACCCGCAACCCCATCGCGGACACCGGCCTGCTGGGGGTGAACACCGGTGCCTCGTTCGCCGTGGTGGCGGCGATCTCCCTGTTGGGGTTCACCGACCCGTTCCAGTACGTGTGGTTCGCCTTCCTGGGGGCCGCGCTCGCGGGTGTCGTCGTGTTCGGGCTGTCGAGCATCGGGCGGGGCGCCGGCAATCCGCTGACCCTGGCTCTGGCGGGCCAGGGGGTCGCGGTGTTCCTCGCGGCGATGACGACGGCGATCGCCCTGTCGGACAAGGCGGCGCTGAACGCCCTGCGGTTCTGGAACGCCGGCTCGGTGGCCGGTGTGCCGTTCCGGGTGATCTGGCCGGTGACCGCCTTCGTCGTGGTCGGGCTGGTGCTGGCCCTGGTCACCCTGCCCTCGGTCAACCTGCTCAACCTGGGGGACGACGTGGCGCGGGGCCTGGGGGTGAACATCGCGCTGATCCGGACCGTCGGCATCCTCGCGATCACGCTCATGGCGGGCGCGGCGACGGCGGCGTGCGGTCCTGTCGCGTTCCTCGGGCTCATGGTGGCGCACGTGGCCCGGTACCTGGCGGGTCCGGACTACCGCTGGCTGGTGCCGTACGCGGGCCTGCTCGGCGCGGTGGTCCTGCTCGTCTGCGACATCGTGGGGCGCGTGGTGGTCCGGCCGGGCGAGCTGGAGGCCGGCGTCCTCGTCGCCCTCCTCGGTGCCCCGTTCTTCGCGGGTCTGGTCTGGCGAGGGAAGTTCAAGAGCGCATGAACGTGACCTTGGAGAAGCGGGTGGCGGCGCCGGGCGTGCGGTTCGGCGGCCTGTCCTTCGTGTGGCGGCCCAGGATCGTGCTGGTCACGCTGCTGCTGGCGGCGGCGACCTTCCTGGGTTTCTGCCTGTCCATCGCGGTGGGCGACTTCCCCATCGGGCTGCCGCAGGTGGTGGCCACGCTCTTCGGCGGCGGCGAGCGGGTCGACGAGTTCGTGATCATGGACCTGCGCATGCCGCGGGCCCTGGCCGGTCTCGTCGTGGGGTTCGCGCTGGGGGTGTCCGGGGCGCTCACGCAGTCCATCGCCCGCAACCCGCTGGCGAGTCCGGACATCCTGGGGATCACCGGAGGGGCGAGCGCCGTCACGGTGTTCCTGGTGACGGTGTCGGGCGGGTCGGCCGCCGCGGTCGTCAGCGCCGTCGGCCTCTCCGGGGCGGCGCTGGTGGGCGGTCTCGGCGCCGGCCTGCTGGTGTACTTCCTGGCGTGGCGACGGGGGGTCGACGGTTTCCGGCTCATCCTCATCGGCATCTCGGTGAGCGCCGTGATGGAGGCGGTCACGACCTGGCTGCTGGCCACCGCCGACATCAGGGACGTGGCCCGGGCCCAGGCGTGGCTGGTCGGCTCGCTGGACAACCGTTCCTGGGACGAGGTGTGGGTGGCGCTCTGGGGCACGCTGGCCGTCCTGGCCGTCGTGACCGGCGTCGCCTTCCAGTTCAAGCCGCTGCACTTCGGTGACGACGTGGCGGCCGGCCTGGGGGTGCGGTACGCGCTGGTGCGGGCGGTGCTGCTGCTCTGCGCGGTGCTCCTGGCCGGCTTCGCGGTGAGCGCGGCGGGGCCGGTGCCGTTCGTCGCCCTGGTGGCGCCGCAGGTGGCGATGCGTCTGACGAGGTGCCCGACACCGCCGGTGGTGGCCTCCGGCACGGTCGGAGCGCTGCTGCTGATCGGCTCGGACCTGGTCGCCCGGACGGCGCTGCCGATCACCCTGCCGGTCGGCGTGGTCACCGCCGCCATCGGTGGTCCCTTCCTCGTCCACCTCCTGGTGCGGGCGAACCGCCGCTAGGTGATAGAAAGGTTAGGCAAGCCTAAATAGAGGGGGCCCCATGGTCGCTGAGCACACCGGGACCGAGCCCGGGACCGAGTCCGGGATCAGGTCCGGGACCAAATCCGGGATCAGGTCCGGGAGCGGTTCCGCCGCCGGGTCGGACGGCGTCCCGCGGCTGGCGGCCAGGGGCGTCACGGTCGGGTACGGCGACCGGACCGTCATCGACGCCCTGGACGTCACGATCCCGCCGGGGGTGGTGACCACGATCATCGGCCCCAACGGGTGCGGGAAGTCCACCCTGCTGCGGACCCTGTCACGGCTGCTCAGGCCGACCCGGGGGTCGGTGGTGCTGGACGGTGAGGACATCGTCAGGCTCAGGACCAGGGACGTGGCGAAGAAGCTCGGCCTGCTGCCGCAGTCGCCCGTCGCGCCGGAGGGCCTGACCGTGGCGGACCTCGTCGCCAGGGGCCGGCACCCGCACCAGAGCTGGCTGCGGCAGTGGTCCTCCGACGACGCCTCGGTGGTGGAGCGCGCGCTGGCCATGACCGGGGTGTCCGACCTGGCCGACCGCCCCGTCGACGCGCTGTCGGGGGGTCAGCGGCAGCGGGTCTGGATCTCGATGACGCTGGCCCAGGGCACCGATCTGCTGCTGCTCGACGAGCCCACCACCTACCTGGACCTCGCGCACGCGGTCGACGTGCTCGACCTGGTGGACGACCTGCACGAGTCGGGGTGCACCGTGGTCATGGTGCTGCACGACCTCAACCTGGCCGCCCGGTACAGCGACAACCTGATCGTGATGAAGGCGGGTTCGGTCCTGGCGCAGGGTCACCCGCGCGACGTGGTGACCCCGGAGCTGCTGCAGGAGGCGTTCGGCCTGCGGGCCGAGGTGATCGACGACCCGGTGGGCGACCGGCCGCTCGTCGTGCCGATAGGCCGGACCCATGTCCGGGGACGGGGCGGGCGGGAAGCCGGGGCTTCAACTTAGGCTAGGCTCACCTCATCACCCCAAACCAGGGCTCACCTGCCGTCATGCGGGGTGTCGGACAGCACGACAGCAAGGGAATCCGGATGCTCCTCGACCGAACGACACGAACGAACGCCTGGCGGCGGCTGGCGGCGGGCGTGTCCGTCGCGGCCCTCGGCGTGGGCCTCCTCGCCGGCTGTGGTTCCGACGCGGGGGACAAGGGCGCGAACGACAGCGCCAACGCCTCGGCCGCCACCGGCGCGTTCCCCGTCACCGTCGAGCACGCCTTCGGGTCCACGAAGGTCGACAAGGCGCCCAAGCGTGTCGTGTCCGTCGGCTACACCGACGACCAGACGATCCTCGCGTTCGGCGTCAAGCCGGTCGGCATGGTCGACCAGTACCCGAACCCGGTGGGGCAGAGCCCCGACATCAACACGCAGTGGCCCTGGGTCAAGGACAAGTGGGGCGACGCGCGTCCCGAGGTGGTCCTGAACAACGGCGACGCCGGCCCCAACTTCGAGAAGATCGCCGCCCTGCGGCCCGACCTGATCGTCGCGGTCTACTCCGAGATCGACCAGGCCGCCTACGACAAGCTCTCCAAGATCGCCCCGACGGTCGGCCGTACGAAGGCCGAGAAGGAGCCGTTCAGCGCTCCGTGGCAGGACAACGCGCTCCACATCGCCAAGGCGCTCGGCAAGGCCGACGAGGGTAAGCAGATGGTCCAGGGCATCCAGGACAAGCTCGCCGCGGTCAAGACGGCCCACCCGGAGTTCGCCACCCAGACCGCCGTCGCGCTCTCCTGGTACAAGGACTCGGTCACGCCCTTCACCACCACCGACGTACGGGGTCAGCTCCTCGCCGGGATGGGCTTCAAGGGCCAGACCGAGATCGACAGGATCGCGGGGTCCGGGTTCTCCACGCAGCTCTCCCCGGAGCGCATGGACCTCGTCGACGTCGACCGCGTCTTCGTCATCAACGACAAGGTCGACACCGACGCGCTGAAGAAGTTCGACCTCTTCACCAACCTGAAGGTGTCCAAGGCCGGCAAGGTGTCGTACCTGCTGGACAGTGAGGGACCGGCGGTCGGCGCGGCGATGTCGCAGGCGACCCTGCTCTCCCTGCCGTTCGCCATCGACGAGCTCGCCAAGTCGGTCGGCTAGGGATCGTCGGACAAGCCCCGGGTTCGCTCCTCCGGATCACGTCGGAACAGCGGGTGGCGCGGCCGGCGGGATCCGACAGAGAGGACCTGGGTGTGAGCACCACGGGAACACCGGCCGCTCCGGCCACCCTGCGCACCACGGGCGGCCGTGAGGCAGCCCGATGGGTCGCCGCCCACTGCCGCGACACTCCGTGGCTGACGGCCGCCACTGCGGTCAGCACGGTGGCCGGGGCGGCGCTCCAGATGCTCCCGGTCCTCCTGCTCGGCCGCGTGGTCGACGGCGTGGTCCGGGGCGAGCCGGGCTCGTCCCTGCTCCCGATCGGCGCGCTGATGGTGGCCGCCGCGCTGC
Source organism: Kitasatospora sp. NPDC002965 (assembly GCF_040611255.1). Lineage (NCBI taxonomy): Bacteria > Bacillati > Actinomycetota > Actinomycetes > Kitasatosporales > Streptomycetaceae > Kitasatospora > Kitasatospora sp. NPDC002965. The sequence continues at coordinate 23,080 of NZ_JBEXNT010000123.1, forward strand.
TCGGCGCGGCGGCCACCGCGGCGTCGACGTACCTGATCGGGAGGCTCGGCGCCGACCTGCTCGCGCATCTGCGGGAGGGCGCCGTCCGGGCCGTGCTGGGCATGCCGATCGCCCGGGTCGAGCAGGTGGGCCGCGGCGACGTCCTCTCCCGGGTCGGCGACGACGTCGCCGTCCTGTCCAGGGGCATCCGTTCGGCCGTCCCCACGGTGTTCTCCGCGGGCGTGCTGGTGGCCGTCGCCACGATCGGCATGTTCGGGCTCGACTGGCGGCTCGGCCTCGCGGGAGCCTGCGCGCTGCCCGCGTACGGGCTGGCGCTGCGCTGGTACCTCCCCCGGTCCGCCCCGCTCTACCGCAAGCAGCGTGCCGCCCAGGCCGACCGCGCGCAGGCGCTGATCAGCGGTCTGAACGGCATCGACACCGTCCGGGCCTACCGCCTGGAGGAGAGGTTCCGGGAGAAGGTCGCCGACGACTCGCAGCGGGTGCGGGACCACGGCGTCGAGGTGTTCCGCTTCTTCGGCCGGTTCGTCGGCAGGGAGAACCGCGCGGAGTTCATCGGCCTCGTCCTGATCCTCGTGGTGGGCTACGTCCTCCTGGAGACCGGATCCGCCAGCCTCGGCGACGTGTCCGCGGCCCCCCTGGTGTTCCACCGCCTCTTCACGCCGCTGGGCGCCATCATGTTCACCTTCGACGAGGCGCAGAAGTCGGGCGCGAGCCTGACCCGGCTCGTCGGCGTGCTGACGGAGTCTGCGGCGGAGCGGCTGGTGGGCGACTCGGCCCCCGCGCCGCAGGACGGCACCCCGTACCCGGTGACGGTGGAGGGGCTGACGTTCGCGTACCCGGGCGCCGAGGAACCGGTCCTGCGGGACGTCACCCTGACGGTCCCGGCCGGTGGCTCACTGGCCCTGGTGGGCGCCACGGGCGCCGGCAAGACGACCCTGGCCGCCCTCGTCGCGGGCATCGAGACTCCGCAGACCGGGTCGGTCCGCGTCGGACCGATCGACCTCGCCGACCTGGACGAGGTCGGGGCGAGGGCGCTGGTGAGCGTCCTGACCCAGGAGACGCACGTGTTCTCCGGCCCGCTCGCCGACGACCTGCGGCTCGCCGCGCCGGAGTCGACCGACGCCGAACTGATGGACGCGCTGCGCACCGTGGGCGCCGAGGAGTGGGTGGAGGCGCTGCCCGACGGGCTGTACACGGCGGTGGGCGAGGGCGGTGAACGGCTGGACGGCACCGAGGTCGCCCATGTCGCCCTGGCCCGCCTGGTGCTGGGACGGGCGCCGGTGGTGGTGCTCGACGAGTCGACCGCGGAGGCCGGCAGTGAGGGCGCCGCCGAACTGGAGCGGGCCGTTCGGGCCGCCTGCGCCGGCCGGACCACGCTGTTCGTGGCCCACCGGCTGACCCAGGCGATGGCGGCCGACCGGATCGCCGTGCTGGACGCGGGACGCGTCGTGGAGCAGGGCACGCACGGGGAGCTGGTGGCCCTGGGCGGCCGCTACGCGCAGCTCTGGCGGGCCTGGAGGGGCGAGAGCCGGGCGATTCCACGTCAGGTCGGTCCGGCCTGAGTTCCCCGGGGCGAGCGCGGTGGGCGACCTCCCGCCCCTCGGGAGACACTCCACGCCGGCCGTACGTCCGGTCGGACTCCTGCGCCGGGAGTTCGGCCCCCTGATCACGATCCGTGATCTGTTCACCCTGCGAACCCCGGAAGCGATTGCCCCCACATCGATGACAACTCCTGACGTCCAGCGATCCCGCCGCCCGGGATCCGACATACTCCGGACCGCGATCCGCCGCAACGCCGGTGCCATGGCCCGGGGCACCCTCCTCATGAGCCTCTACCAGGCCGGCGAGACCGCCTTCCCCATCGCGCTCGGTCTGATCGTCGAGCACACGATGCGCGAACGCGGCCCCGGATCACTCGCCCTGGCGGTCGCGGCCCTGGCCGTGATCACGACGACGGTGTCCCTGTCGTGGCGCTTCGGCATGCGCGTCCTGCAGAAGGCCAACACGACCGAGGCCCATCGCTGGAGGGTGCGGGTCGCGGCCTGCGGCCTCCAGCCGGTGGCCCGGGACACCGGCCTCAAGTCCGGCGAGGTGCTCACCATCGCCACCGAGGACGCCGACCAGACCGCCGACATCGTCGAGGTGGTGCCGATGCTGATCAGCTCCATGGTCGCGGTGCTGGTCGCGGCGGTGGCCCTGGGCACGGCGAGCCTGCGGCTCGGCCTGCTGGTCATGGTCGGCACCGTCGCCATCCTCTCGGTCCTCAGCGTGATGTCCCGGCGGATCGGCAGCAGCACCAAGGAACAGCAGGCGCGGGTGGCACGCGCGGGTGCGAAGGTCGCCGACCTGATCACGGGCCTGCGCCCGCTGCACGGTTTCGGCGGCAACCACGCGGCGTTCCGCTCCTACCGGAGGGTCAGCACGGAGGCGAAGGAGCAGGCGGTCACCGTCGCCCGGGTGAACGGCGCCTACGCGGGCGCCGCGCTGGCGCTGAACGCGACCCTCGCGGCCTCGGTGACCCTGACGGCCGGATGGCTGGCCTTCGACGGGCAGATCGGCATCGGGGCGCTCGTCATGGCCGTGGGCCTGGCGCAGTTCATCATGGAGCCGCTCCGGCTGTTCTCGGACATGCCGAAGTACGTGATGACGGCGCGCGCGTCGGCCGAGCGGATGGCCCTGGTGCTGTCCGCCCCGCCGGTGGCGGCCCCGGGGTCGGAGCAGCCGGCCCCGGGCGGGGACCTGGAGGTCGACTGCGTCCGGTACGGCTCCCTGCAGGGCGTGAAGTTCCACGTCCCGGCCGGCGAGTTCACGGCGATCGCGGCCTACCAGCCGCGGGCGGCGGCCGACCTCGCGTCCGTCTTCGCCGTGGCCGTCCCGCCGGACTCCTACGAGGGAGTGGTGCGGGTCGGCGGCCGGGAGCTCGCGGAGCTGTCGGTCGAGTCGGTCCGTGAGCGGATCCTGGTCAACCCCCACGACGCGGAGATCTTCGCCGGCACGCTCCGCTCGAACATCGACCCGTCGGGGACGAGCCGGACGGTGCCCGAGGCGGTCGAGGCTTCCATGCTGACCGACGTGGTGGCCCTGCACCGGCAGGGGCTCGACTACGAGGTCCGTGACCGCGGCTCGAACCTCTCCGGGGGGCAGCGCCAGCGGCTGTCCCTGGCCCGGGCCCTGGCCGCCGACACCGAGGTGCTCGTCCTGCGTGACCCGACGACCGCCGTGGACGCCGTCACCGAGCAGCTCGTCGCACGCAACATCGCGACGCTGCGGCGGGGCCGTACCACCGTCGTGATCACCAGCAGTCCGGCGCTGCTGGACGCCGCGGACCGGGTCCTCGTCCTGGACGGCGGGGTCGTCACGGCCGAGGGCACCCACCGCAGGCTGCTGGACACCGATCCGGCGTACTGCCTGGCGGTGACCCGGTGACCGGGCCACCGGTGGCGGGGGCGGGCGTCGCTCCCGTCGGTGTCAGTCGGCGAGCGTGAGCCGGATGCCGACGGTGCCGCGGTTGCCGCGCCGCAACTGACTGCCGAGGAGGGTGACCACGCCGAGCAGGCCGTACTTCTGCCGCAGCAGCGTCCGGTAGGCGGCGGTGCGCCCGGGGTCGAGGATCTCGGCGGTGGCCGGGTACGACTCGCCGGTCGGGTTGCCCCGCAGGTCGCAGGGGCCGACCAGGACGTCGGCGCGGTTCCGGATCCGCTTGACCTTCCAGGAGTCCGCGACGGTCCAGACGCCGAGTGCCTCCCCGTCCCGCACCACCCAGACGGGGGTCGGCACGGTGGTGCCGTCCTTCTTGTACGTGGTGACCAGCAGGTAGCTGCCGGAGGCGAGGTGGACCAGGCGTTCGAGCCGCTGCTTCTGACGCTCGGCCGGGTCCTGAGGGTCCTGAGGGTCCTGAGGGTCCTGAGGGTCGTTCGGGCCGGAGGGCGGGGTGGGGGCGCTCATGGCGGGAATTCTAGGGCGCCGACCAGGGAGCTCTCGCGCGCCGGAGGGGACACCGCGCACGCGGTGCCCCGCCGGTCCGGGGTGTCGCGAGGAGGAGCCCCGCCTCGGCCGGCGCCTCGGTGCCCGGGGGTCAGACCCGCCGCCCGGTCCGGCCCGTGGTGAGCCGGGTCCGGGCCGACACGGCCAGCCCCCGGGCCCGGCGGGCGAGCCGGCGGCGTCCGCGTCCGCCGACCGCCGTCGCGCCCGTGGCCCTGGCACCCACGGCCGTGGCACCCGCACAGGCCGCGCGCCCCGGCACGGCGGCGGGACGGAACCGGGGAGCGGCGTCGGGCCGGGCGGGGGTGCCCGGCGGGAACGCCGGGAGGGCGGGCGGGTGCGGAGCGGCGGGGGCGTCGGGCCCGGTGGGCGGTGCGACCGGGAAGGGGAACGCGCTCCACCGGGCGTATTCGGGGTACTGGGAGAACGCCGTCGGGGCGGCGGTCGGCGCGGAGCCAGGAACCGGGCCCGGCAGGGCGGTGCTCGCGGCGGTCCTCGGGTGCAGACGCCGTCGGGTCCGGACCCGGGCCGCCGCCCAGAGCGCCAGCGCCCCGCACAGCGTGACCGCCGTCCAGCCGGCCGGCCCCAGCACGTGGTCGGCCTGCCGGATCGCGTGCGGCAGTACACCCGAGGCCGGCGCCTCGGCGGCCTCCGAGGCCGCGGCCGGGGCGGAGGCTCCCGCCTCCTCGACCAGGTGCCCGACCGGCTCGACCTTGCCCGCCGCCGCGAACCCCCAGTCCAGCAGCGCCGCCGCCTCGTCGTACACCTTGGTCTGCTGCTCCGGGTGCATGACCGTCACGAGCAGGGTCCGCCCGCCGCGTTCGGCGGCGCCGGTGAAGGTGGCCCCGGCGTTGGTGGTGTAGCCGTTCTTCACCCCGATCAGGCCCGGGTACCTGCCGAGCAGGCGGTCGGTGTTGGCGATGTCGAACGAGGAGCGCAGGCCGGTCGCCTTGTCGACCCCGCCCGGGAAGCGGGCGGTGCGGGTCGAGCAGTACGCACGGAAGTCCGGGTTGCGCAGCCCGGCCCGCGCGAAGAGCGTGAGGTCGTACGCCGAGGAGACCTGGCCGTCCTGGTCGTAGCCGTCCGGCGAGACGACCCGGGTGTCGCGGGCCTGGAGGGCGTCGGCCCGGCCCTGCATCTGTGCGACGGTCCTCGCGATCCCGCCGTTCATGTGGGCGAGCACGTGGACGGCGTCGTTGCCGGAGGCGAGGAAGACCCCCCGCCAGAGGTCCTCGACCCGGTACGGCAGGTTCTCCTTGATCCCGACCAGGCTGCTGCCCGCACCCAGCTCCGCCAGCTCGGCCGGCGTCACCCGGTGCTCCAGGGCGCGGTCGAACCGGGGCAGCACGGTGTTGGCGAAGAGCATCTTGAGCGTGCTGGCGGGCGGCAGCGGCAGGTGCGCGTTGCGGGCCGCGAGCACCTCGCCGGTGGCCGCGTCGGCGATCAGCCACGACCGCCCGGTGAGCGCGGCGGGGAGGTCGGGCGCACCGGCGCGGAGGGCCACCTGGACGGCCGGGCGGCCGAGCCGCTCGCCGCCGACCACGGCGGCGGCGTCCTGCGCGGCACCGGCGCCGGGGAGGGCGGTCCCGGACGCGGCTCCGG
>NZ_JBEXNT010000124.1:0-28579 GCF_040611255.1 Kitasatospora sp. NPDC002965
CCCCGGGCCCGGGGCGGGGCCCCCCCGGGCGCCCCCCCGGGGCCCCCCCCCGGCCCCCCCCGCCCCCCCCGGGGGGGGGGGGGCGGCCCGGTCCGGTCCGGGCGGCGGGTGCCGTGGAGCCGTCCCCCGGAGCGGCTCCCGGGAGCCGGCCCCGGGAGCCGCTCCGGGGCGGTCAGTCCGACGCGCAGGAGGCACCCGGCGAGGCCAGGACCCGGGCGGCGCACCGGTGACCGCGGGCCGCGGCCTCACGCAGCCCGCCACCGGTGAGCCGGCCGTCGAGGAAGGCCGCCAGGAAGCCCGCCGCGAAGGCGTCGCCGGCCCCGGTGAGGTCGCGGACCTCACCGACCGGCGGAACGGGCACCGTGAACGGCGCCTCCCCCGGCACGTCGATCGTGGTCGCCTCGGCACCGGACTTGGTGACCACCGTGGTGGCCGCCGGCCGGGCCCGGCCGGGGCCGGGGCGGCCGTCGACCAGCAGTCCGAGGTACGCGGACTCCTCCCGGTTGGCGAACAGCAGGGTGGGCGCGAGATCGGCGGCGAGCGCGAGGAAGCGCTCGCGGCCGAACCGGTCGAGCATCCCGGTCGAGGACGCGTCCAGCGAGCTGGTGCCGCCGGCCGCGCGCACCCGCCGGAGGGCCTCGACCGCCGTGCTCCCGACCGGCTCGCCGTCGAACGAGTAGGCGGGCACGTGCAGGTGCGTCAGACCGTCCAGCCAGGCGTCCGGAACGCCCTCCAGCAGGGTGGCCGCACCTCGGTCGGGAAGCATGGTGCGCTCCCCCGCGTCGTCGATGAGCACCACGATGCTGCCCGTCCTGCCCCGGCGCGCCACCCGCACGTCGACGCCGTGGCCGGTCAGTTCGGCGACCAGCCCGTGCCCGGCCGGGTCGTCGCCGACGCAGCCGAGGAAGCGGGTCGGACACTGGCCGGCGGCGAAGGCCGCGACGTTGGCGGCGCTGCCGCCGCGACGCCGGAACACCTGGGCGTCGGAGTCGGTGCCGTGTCTCAGCGGGCCGTCCACCCAGACGACGACGTCCTCCACGAGGTCACCGAGGACCCCGAGCACCGGTCAGGCCCCGTTCCGGGCGGCGGCCAGCGCGGTGGCGATCTCGCCGCCCAGCCGGACGTTGCCCCGGTACACCTCGACGTTCACCTCCAGGCTGCGGCCCTGGGTGTCGCGCTGGATGAAGTCGAGCAGGAACGGCGTGGAGGCGTTGCCGGTGACGCCCTGGCGCTCGGCCTCGGCCCAGGCGCGGGTGAGCAGCGCCTCCAGCTCCTGCGGCGGGAGCTGCCTGGCCGGGTCGACCGGGTTGGCGATCAGGACGGCCTGCGGCAGGCCGAGTCCGTCACGGGCGTCGACCACCCGGGCGGCCTCCTCGGGGGTGTCGACCCGGTAGGCGATCTCGTGGCCGGAGTCGGTGACGTAGAAGCCGGGGTACTGGCGCGTGCGGTAGCCGATGACCGGGATGTTGAGGGTCTCGAACCGCTCCAGGGTGGCCCGGATGTCGAGGATCGACTTGACCCCGGCGCTGATCACGGTGACCGGGGTGGCGGCCAGGGTGGTCAGGTCGGCGGACTCGTCGAAGCTCTCGGACGCCCCGAAGTGGACGCCGCCGAGGCCGCCGGTGGAGAAGACCCGGATGCCCGCCCGGTGGGCGAGGAAGGCGGTGGCGGCGACGGTGGTACCGCCGTGCCGGCCGAGCGCGGCGACCACCGGCAGGTCGCGGAGGCTGGCCTTGTCCAGGTCGTCGGTCCCGGAGAGTTCGCTGATCTGGTCGGTGGAGAGGCCGACCGTCGGCACGCCGGCGTAGACGCCGATGGTCGCGGGGACGACGCCGGTGGCCCGCAGCCGCTCCTCCGCCTCCAGGGCGACCTCCAGGTTGCGGGGCCGGGGCAGCCCGTGCGTGAAGATGGTCGACTCCAGCGCGACGACGGGGGTCCCGGCGGCGACGGCCTCGGTGACCTCGTCGGAGATACGGATGGGCAGTCCGGTCATGGCAGAGGCTCTCTCTCGGGGGCCGTTGCCACCACGGTGTGGCAGCGGTGTCCTCAGCCTAGGGAGGGGTCGCATCGGGATCCAGAATGAGTCCTGGGCCATCTCATAGACTCCCGGCTATGAGTCTCACGCTTCGCCAGCTGGAGGTCTTCCTCTCGGTGGCCGACACGCTGCACTTCGGCCGGGCCGCCGAACGCCTGCACATCTCGCAGCCGACGGTCAGCCAGGAGGTCGCCCGGTTGGAGCGGACCGTCGGCGTCCAGCTGTTCGACCGCAGCCGGCGGGCGGTCCGGCTCACCTCCGCCGGGGAGGTGATGGCCGCCGAGTCCGCCCGCCTCCTCGCCCAGGCCGACACCCTGCTCGCCCGGGTCCGGCTGCACGAGGAGACCCGGACGGGTACGGCCCGGATCGTCGCCTCCCCCACCGTGGTCAACCGGCTGCTGCCCGCCGTGGTCAGCCGGGCCGAGCGCGAGCTGCCCGAGCTGCTCCTGGCCGAACTGTCCGTGGACACCGGCCGGGTGTCCCCGACGCTGGCCGCCGAACTGGCCGACATCGGCCTCGGCCGGTTCCTCGACGACGTGCCCGGCTACCGGCGCGAGCGGATCGCCGAGGAGCCGGTGCACATCGCCCTCAGCCGGGACCACCCGCTCGCCGGGCGCGCGTCCGTCCGGCTGGACGAGCTGGGCGACCTGCCGCTGCTGCTCTGGCCCCGCGAGCAGAACCCGCGCTACTACGACCACGTGCTCGCGCTCTGCGCCGAGCGCGGGGTCGAGCCGCCGGTGCTGGTCGGCCCGGCCCGGATCGTCGGCTCCCGGCTCTACCTGCTGGCGCAGAGCCGGGCGTTCTCGCTGTTCCCCGCCTCGATGACCGGCCACCTCACCGAGGACGTGGTCACCGTCCGCCTCACGGACCGGGCCACCCTGCCGCTGGAGCTCCAGTGGCGCCTGGACGACCGCCGGCCCGGACTCGCCGCACTGCGCGAGCTGATCCGGGAGGAGGCGTCCGCGCTGGAGACCTGCTGAGCCGCGCGGACGCTCCCCCGCCGTCAGAACCTCAGGTACCAGCCCCTGATCGTGCCGGGGAAGTAGCCCCCGATGTCGGTCACCCGCAGCCGCCAGACACCGTTCGCGGTGTGCCCGGAGGCGTCGACCCCGTAGAGGGCGACGAGGTCCGTGGCGATGTCGTAGTTGCCCGCCGCGTGGAGCAGGAAGGCCGCGCCGTCCGGCGCCACCACCTCGACGTTGAGGTCGCTCCGCCACCAGTAGCCGATGTCCACGCCGACGTCGAGATCGCGCGGCGCCTTCCCGGGCACGCCGGTGACGGTGATCGGGGCCTCGACCGTGCCGATCCCGTCGAACTCCACCGGGGCCGGGGCGGCGAACCTCGGACCGCGCGGCCGGTTCGGCACCGTCCCGGTGTAGAGCAGCCGGTTGGGCGAACCCGGACCCAGCTCGTAGAGCGAGTCGACGGTGGCCGCGCCGGTCAGCGCGGCGCTGACCTGCGCGGGCGTGGCGGTGCGGTGCGTCGACAGGTACAGCGCGGCGGCGCCGGCCGCGTGCGGGGCGGCCATCGAGGTGCCGGACATGGTGACGCCGATCCCCTCGAAGTCGATCACGTACCACACCGAGGTGACGTCCACGCCTGGTGCGTAGAGGTCCACCAGCGGGCCGTAGTTGGAGAACGACGCCTGCGCGTCGGCCGAGTCGGTCGCCCCGACGGTGATCGCCGCGGGCACCCGGGCGGGCGAGTGCTCGTTGGCGTCGACGGCCTGGTTGCCCGCCGCGACGGTGTAGGTCAGCCCGGCGGCGATCGAGCGGGCGACGGCCGCGTCCAGCACCGGATCCGGGTCGCTGCCCAGGCTCATGTTGACGACGGCCGGACGGGCGGCGTTCCGCGTCACCCAGTCGATGCCTGCCACGACCTGCTCGGTGGTGCCCTCGCCGTTGTCGTCCAGGACGCGCACCGCGACGATCTTCGCCGCCTTGGCGACGCCGAACGTGGTGCTGGCCACCGTCCCCGCGACGTGGGTGCCGTGGCCGTGGCCGTCGTCCGCCACCGCGTCGCCGTCCACCGCGTCGTAGCCGTGGGAGGCGCGGCCCCCGAACTCCTCCGAGGTGATCCGCACCCCGGTGTCGACGACGTAGACCGTCACGCCCGCCCCGGCCGTGTCCGGGTACGTGTAGCGGTCGTCGTACGGGAGCCGCCGCTGGTCGACCCGGTCCAGGCCCCAGGCCTCCGGAGAGGTCTGCTCCCCGTCGACCCGGACCCGGCGGTTCGCCGAGACCAGCGCCACCGACGGGTCGGCGGCCAGCCGGCGTGCCTGCCGCTCGGTCAGGTCCGCGGCGAAACCGTGCAGCACCGCGTCGTAGGTGCGGCGGACGGTGCCCCCGTACGCCCGGGCCAGGGTGGCCGAGGCGTCCGCCACCGAGCCCGCGCCGACCGCCGGACGGTCGCCCCCGGGAGCCGGCCTGAGCATGACGAGGTAGCTCCCGGGCAGGGCGTCCGGCGACCGGGCGCCCTGCACCACCCCCTCCGGCGCCGCCGCCGACGCGGGGAACACCCCTCCGGCACCGATCGCCAGCGCCGCGGCCGTCCCGAGAACCGCGACCACCCTGCGCAGTCGCCCTCCACCGTGCATGCCCGCCCACCCCTCCGATGTCGAGTCCCCCGGACGACAAGCCTGACTGATCGTCAGATCACGTGCAATCAGCTCGGGTTGCCGTTCGCCGACGACCCAACGCGGCAGGCCGGGCCCCGGCTCCCGGAGACTGACAGCACCTCGGGCCGTGCGCTATCTTCCGTACGGAATCGCCCCGTTCGGGGCAGGGCCGCCGACCTGTGGGGGCAGGCACCATGGAGAGCGCGTCGCGGAGCGCACCCGAATCCGGCAGAACCCCGGGGGCCCGGCCACCGGGACCCCCGCCCACCCCGTTCCCACGAGGCCCGTTCGCCGGGCTCGACCACACCGACCTGCGGGAACTCGGCCGCCTGGGCACCCGGCGGATCTACTCCCCGGGTGAGGCCCTGATGATCGAGGGCGAGCCGGGCGACCGGGTCGCCCTCCTGCTGACCGGTTGCGTCAAGGTCGTGGCCGCCACCGAGGACGGCAGCGAGGCCCTGCTCGCCGTCCGCCTCCCCGGCGAACTGCTCGGCGAGATGGCGGTGCTGGACGGCGATCCGCGTTCGGCCACGGTGCTCGCCGTCCGCACCAGTACCGCCCGCGAGATCGCGGGCCCGGCCTTCCTCGCCTTCCTGGCCGACCGGCCCGCGGCCGCCCTCGCCGTCCAGCGATCGCTCAGCCACAAACTCCGCGCCGCCACCCGCTACCGGGTCGACGCCGGCTGCGGGACCGTCCTGGTCCGCCTCGCCCGCACCCTCACCACGCTGCTCCGCTCCTACGGCACCCCGACCGAGGACGGCCTGCGGATCGACATACCGCTCAGCCACGCCGACCTCGCCGCCCTGTCCCAGCTCTCCCCCGCCAGTGTGGAACGCTCCCTGCGCACCCTGCGCAACCAGGGCGCCGTCCGCACCAGCTACCGCCAACTCGTGGTGAAGGACCGGACGCTGCTCTCGAAGGCGGCCGGCCTCCCGCTCCCCCCGCACGGAGGTGACGGACGATGAGCGCGAGCGGAACCCCGGCCCGGCAGCGCCGCATCTGCCTGGTGGTCGACATCGAGGCCTACAGCGGCCGGCTGTACCCGGTGCAGGGGGACATCCAGGACCGCCTCCACCGGGCACTGGACCACGCGTTCGTCCGGGCCCGGGTCGAACGCGGACGGTGCGAGGCGCAGGACCGGGGCGACGGCCAGTTGCTCCTGCTGCCCCCCGGAACGAACGAGGCGGTCGCGCTGCCGGGCCTGGTCCTCGGCCTGCGGGACGCGGTGCACACGCTCAACCGCTCCCCCGGCACCACCGGGCGGCTGCGGATCAGGGTGGCGCTCGCCCAGGGCGGGGTGCAACGGGCCGCGCTCGGCTTCACGGCCCGCTCGGTCGAGACGGCCTGCCGGCTGCTGGACTGCGCGCAGGCCCGGGCCGCGCTGAAGGACACCCCGGAGGCCGACCTGGTCCTGGCCGTCACGGACGACCTGTACACCGACGTCTTCGAGGCGGGCGTGGGCGGGCTGGCCGCCGGGGAGTTCACCCGGACCACGGTGAGGATCAAGGACAAGCGCTTCGAGGCGCACGCCTGGCTGGCCACGCCCCGGCGGGGCGAACTCGTCGCCCTGCCCCCTCCGCCGACACCCGGGACCCGGCGCCGCGCGGCGACCTCGGCGGTGCTCCAGGGCGCCCTCGACCTCCTCGCGGGCGCCGGACTCGGCGTCACCCCCTCGGTCCACCACGGCGGGGACGGCGGTCCGGGTCACGGACACGGCGGCGGGCAGGAGGCCGGCGGCAACGCGAGCCCGTCCGCACACCACGACGGCGACGACCCGTGGGAGGCTCCGGGCCACCACGGCGACACCGGCGGCCACGGCGCCGGGCACGACGGAGGACACGGAGGACACGGACAGGGAGGCGCACACCCGAACGGGGACGGACACGGCCCGCACGGACCGGTGGACAACGCCGTCCACCACGACGACCCGTGGCACCCGAACGGCACCGGGGCGACGTACGGGGGCTCGGACCCGCACGATCCGTGGGAGGCGCCGCACCCCCGGCACCAGGACTCCCACGAGTCCGGCGTGTACGGCGGCGAGGGCCGTCACCCCTACCACCGCGACGCCGTGGACCCGTCCCGCACGCACGACCCGTTCGACCCGCACGACGTGCACGACCCGCACGACCCGCACGACCCGCACGACCCGCACGACCCGCACGACGGTCGTGCCCCGCACGACCCGTTCGACCCGCACGACCCGTTCGACGTGCACGAGGGACACGGCGTGCTCGACACGACCCACGGCCACGACGTCCCGGAGCCGCACCACGAGCACGGCGGGTACGACGCATACGGCGGCTACGAAGGGCACGACCCACCGGACGTCCACTTCGGCCAGGACGTCCACGGGGACGGCTGGCACGGACCGCACCGCTGAGGGCCCGCACCGGCCCTGGCGGCTCCCGGCGGCCCGGGGGTCAGCGACCGACCGGCCGCCCCGGGCCGAGGGGTGCGTCCCGGAGCCGGACGCCCTCCAGGACGACGCCCACCACGCCGGCGACCGGCACCGCGCCCCAGACCCGGGAGTCGGTGCTGAGGCCGGGGTTGTCGCCGAGGAGGATCAGCCGGCCGCCGGGCACGGCCGGGCCGGGGACGGCGTCGCGGACCTGGTCCGGAACCGGCTCGCCCGGCAGCGCGGCGAGCCGCTTGATCAGCAGCCGTCGCGGGCCGTCGCCGACCGGCGACGCGGTCGGGCGGCCGTCCCCGTCCGAGACGACCACGACGATCCGGCCGGTCCGGAGCCGGGCCAGGCCCCGTCGGACGACCAGCACCCGGCGGCCGGGGCGGAGTGCGGGGCTCATGCTCGGCCCGGACACCACGATCACCGAGAACACGGTGCGGGCCAGCGCGGCGAGCGCGGCCAGAACGAGGACGCCGGCGACGGCGGCGAGCAGCAGCGGCACGGTGGAACCTCCTGGTGCTACGGGGTCGTGACGGAACGGTGCCACGGGGGGCAGTAGGCGCCACGGGGCGGTACTGCCACGGGGCGGTACGGCTACGGCGCAGTACGGCTACGGGGCGGTGCGGCCGAGCGGTGCCGGGGTCTGCGGTCCTGCGGGTGGCCCGACCGGCGTGTCCTGGTACCCGGCCGCCTGCAGCGCGAACAGTTCGGCGTACCGGCCACCGCGTGCCAACAACCGGTCGTGGGTGCCCTGTTCCACCACCTGCCCGGCACCGAGGACGACGATCCGGTCGGCGTCCCGGACGGCGCTGAGCCGGTGCGAGACGATCACGCTGGTCGCCCCGCGCCGCAGGCCGCGCAGGCTGTCGTGCACCTCCTTCTCGGCCTCGGCGTCGAGGCCGGAGCTGGGTTCGTCGAGGATCATCAGGTCGGCGTCGCTCCGCATGAACGCCCGTGCCACCGCGAGGCGTTGCCATTCGCCACCGGAAAGCGCGTGCCCGCGGCCGGCTCCCGGCCCGTCGGCCGCGAAGATCCGGCTGAGCAGCGTGCCGTAGCCGGCGTCGAGCCGGGAGATCCGCTCGTGCACACCGACCGCGCGGGCCGCCGTCGTGATCCGGCCGGCGTCGCCGAGATGGTCCAGGCGGCCGAGGCCGATGTTCTCGCCGGCGGTGAGGTCGTAGCGCACGTAGTCCTGGAAGACCACGCCGACCCGCTCGCGGTACGCGTCGGGGGTGAACTCCCTGATGTCGGTGCCGTTCCAGAGGATGCGGCCGCGGGTCGGGTCGTACAGCCGGCAGAGCAGCTTGACCAGCGTGCTCTTGCCCGCGCCGTTCAGGCCGACCAGGGCGGTGACCGAGCCCGCCGGGAGGACGAGGTCGACGCCGCGCAGGGTCCAGGGGGCGTCCTCGTGGTAGCGGAACCAGACGTCCTGGAGCTCGATCGTCCCGGTGAGCCGGTCCGGGGACACCGGCCGTTCGGGCAGGGCGAGGTCGGGCTCGGCCGCGCCGAGCGCGCGGTAGTGGTCGAAGGTGATGGCCGCCTGGTAGGCGGCGGATCCGGTCGCGGCGAGCTGGGCGACCCCGCTCTGGATGCCGCCGACGGCGGCGAGACACACCGAGACGTCCCCGAGCGACAGTTCACCGTTGCGGGCGGCGCGCACCGCCCAGACCAGACCCAGCGCGTACACGCCCACGCCCAGCAGGGACGCGGGCAGCCGCTGGGCGAGGTTGCGCCGGTCGGTGCGCTCCTCCGCGCCGGAGACGGTGAGCAGTTCGGTGCGGGCCCGCTTCCGGAAGAAGTCCTGGAGGCCGAACAGCCGGACCTCCTTCACCGCGTCGACGTCGGCGATCAGGCTGCCGTAGAACATCTGCCGGCGGCTGTGCGCCATCGTGTCGCGCAGCACCGCCGCCCGCCGGCGGCCGGCGACCAGCTGGACGCGCACCAGTGGGAGCGTGAGCAGCAGGGTGACGCCGCCGAGCAGCGGGTTCACCGCGAACAGGGTGCCGAGGAAGCCGAGGACCGTCGCCAGCGCCTGGAGGCTGCTGAACGCCGAGCCGGTCAGCAGGTCCGGGGCGACCCCGCCGGCCTGCTGGGCGAGGCGCAGCTCGTTCTGGAACCGCGGGTCCTCGAAGGGGCGCAGCCCGGGCAGCCGGTTGACCGCCTCGAACAGTTCGTCCTGCACCCGCAGCCGGATGGCCCGGCTGCTGCGGGCCCGGGCGTACTCGCTGGCGGCCGGGGCGAGGGCCAGTCCGAGGCTCGCGGCGACCAGCAGGACGCAGGTGCCGACCGGCACGCCGGAGCCGCCGCCGGGCGCCCCGGGCGGGGCCGTCAGCGCGTCGAACAGGTCGCTGACCAGCAGTGCGGTGGCGGCCGGGAGCAGTCCGGCCACCAGGCCGCAGAACAGGGAGACCAGCAGCGCACCGGGCCCGGACCGCCAGGCGAGCGCGGTCGCGGCGGCGGCCGAGCGCAGGGCCTGGCGGCCTTCGCCGGGCGGACGCGGCGCCGGGGCGGTGCCCGCCGTCGGGGGCGGGACCGCACCCGCCGCTCCGGCGGTGCCGGTGGCTCCGGCCGTGCCCGCCGTCGGGGTCGCCGTCACCGAACGGCGGGCTGGACGTCGAGCTCTCCGGGCAGCAGGCGGTTGGTGATCCGCCCGTCGGCGCCGACCTCGACGTAACTGGGCCAGCGGACGACGCCGAAGGACTCGGCCACGGAGCCCTCGACCACCCCGGCGGGTTCGACCACGACCTTGGCGACCGGCGCGAGCATGGCGGCCAGTTCCTCGGCGACCGCGCCGGCGCCCTTGACGACGGCCACGACCCGGTCGCGCCCCCCGGGGTGGTCGGTGACGGCCTTGACGAAGTCAGGGGCCTGTTCGAGGCAGGGCCCGCAGCTCGCGGAGAAGAATCCGACGACGGCGCGGCCGCCGGAGAAGTCCGCGCGGGACACCGGTCCGTCTTGCCGGGAGACGGCCCGGAATTCCGGTACGGGAGTTCCGTCCGGAATTCGGTTCTCCGGGATGGACACGCCCTTGACGATGTCACCGTGGGAACCGTGACCGGAGTTTCCGGTCACCTTTCTGGCGAGTGCCAGGGTAAGCAGCAGATTGAATACGGAAAGACAGCCGATCACGACGGTGAATACCGTTGACATGGCAGTGGGCCTCGTTCCGGACACTGGGGAAGGACGAATTCGAGGGGCGTTCGGGAAGCTTTCGCGGGGCCGGCGGAACGGTGTCGCCGGGGCGCTTCCGCCGGGGCCGGGTGCTCGGCGCGCAGCCGCCCGGGCGGGTACTCAGCGCGCGGGAGAGAAGAGCTCGACCAGGGTGTCGGTGGCGATGGCCAGCGCGCTCGCGCCGACGGCGACCAGCAGGACCAGGGCGACGGCCGCCGGCTCCAGACCCCCCGGGTCGGGGGCGGTGCTCGCCACCAGACCGGCCGCGGCGACGCCGGCGAGGAGCAGGTTGCGCACCACGTGCGCCCGCCCCACGGGCACGCCGGCCGCACCGAAGCAGGGGCAGGAGACGTCGATCCGGCGCCACAGCACCGAGACCAGGACCGCCGCGAACAGCGCGAGCAGTCCGCCCGCCGCCGCGAACGCCCAGGTGGCGACCGGTCCGGGCAGCCAGACCAGCAGGGCGACGGCCGCCTCGACGAGCGGGACGGCGATCACGACCGGGCGGTTCAGCCGGCGCGGGACGACCGCCATCGCGCGCAGCGCCGAGGCGAAGTCCCCGGGCGCGCGCAGCTTGGCCAGCGCGGAGACGGCGAAGACGAGCGCGACGACACAGCGGCCGCCGAGCAGCAGGCAGGCGTGCATGGTTCCTCCCCCGTGCCGGCACCCCGGGTGAGCGGGCATGCCGGCGGACTCTGTCGGCCGGGACTCCCGGCCGGGCACCGGGCGGGCCACAGAGGCCCGCCCGGTCAGACCCGGACGGTCAGCAACCGCCCCGGATGGCGTACGTCTCACAGGTGGGGGCGGAAGCGCAGTTCCAGGAACAGCACGTCTTCACGTAGAGCGTCTCCCCGACACAGGTGTAGAACGTACCCGCCGGGCACGCGCAGGCCGCTTCCGCAGTCTCCGTCCGGAGACCGCGCGAGAACGCCCGGTCGACCAGGTTGAGCATCGCCTGAACCATTGTTCCTCCACGCTGGGCAGATGGATACGAGTGGCTGTGCACTTACTGACGAGATCTCGTGCGGGGAAACGTAACTGAAATATTCGGATCTTGTCTAGACCAAATTGGACAGTGATCGACAGATGAGAACGGAAGCGGAAAGTCCGATTCCGCAGGTCGTGTCACCGGCCCTCCGGGAATCGCCCTCGCGCACTCGTCGGCCGCGCGGGCCGCCGGGGCCGGAGGCCCGAGGCCCGCCCGGCGGTCTGCGCGGCCGGTGCGCCGGTGGGGGTTCAGCGACGGCTTTCGGCGGGTGGGTCGCAGAGTCCGACGCCTTCGACGCCCGGGAGGTCGGCGATCCGCCGCCTGAGATCGGCGAGGGCGGTGGCGGGTGCCCGGGAGTCGAGGATGACGACGAGGCGACGCTCCGGGCGTTTCGCCGTTCCGGATCACGTCCTGGCAGGCGGCACGGTGCCGGTGGTCCCGGACTCGGGCGCGACGTCATCGACTTCTACACAGCCGGCACGTACGTCCGGGGCGGCTCCCGACGCGTCGGGAGCCGCCCCGGACAGGGCCGTTCGCCCGGAAGCCGGGTTCGCCACCGACGATGCGGCGGCCCCCACGCATTCGGGAGCATCTCGAAGAGACACGGTCCGGCTACGCCCCGCACCGACGGCCGGTCCGGCGCTCGGGCCGCAGGGCCGCCCCGGGCGTCCGGAACGGACAGGACGGGCAGGACGGGCAGGACGGACGGCGGGAGCGGGTGGAGCGACGGGTGGCCGTCGGCCGGCAACAGATAGCCCTCGGCGCCGGCCTCGATGCCGGTCCGCTCCTCCGCGGTCAGCTCGCGGCGGATCACGGCCGGGACGCCGGCGACCGGCGAGCCGGGCGGCACCCGCATGCCCGGCGGGCCGAGGGCGCCGGCTTCGGGCTTCGGCTTCGGCCGGCGAACCGGCGCCGATCCGGGCGCCGTTCAGTGGGACGAACACCCCCGGTCGACGGCGGGCAGGACGCCTCGTGGACGGCGTCGACCACCTCGGCGGTCAACGGCCCCGGCGTTGCTCGCCCCTCCTCGTGGCGGCTGCCCGGCGGGGGCGGAACGGCACGCCCGCCGCCCGGCCGGTCCGGTGTCCGGCGGGACGGCGGGACGGCGGGACGGCGGGACGGCGGGACGGCGGGACGGCGGGACGGCGGGACGGCGGGACGGCGGGACGGCGGGACGGCGGCGGTCAGCCGGTCGGGGCGGCGGTTGCGGCGGCCGGCTGACGGCCGCAGAAGGCGGTCGCCAGCAGCTTCTGCGAGGTCTTCCACCCCTGGCCGGTGTTGCGGTAGCCGTTGGTCGAGACCGCCATCAGCCGGCGGCCGTCCAGGGTGCCGTAGAGGGCGCTGTTGTGCCCGCGGCCGGTGCTGCCGTTGTTTCCCCAGACCTCGCCGCAGGGCGTGGTCAGCCGGCCGATCCCCAGGCCGTACTGGGCGTCGCCGCTCGGCGGGGCGACCGTCAGCATCTCGGCGAGCAAAGGTGCGGGGAGCAGCCGCCCGCCGAGCAGGGCCCGGAGGAAGGTGCCGAGGTCCGCGGTGGTCGAGATGCCGACGCCCGCCGCGTCCATCTCGCTCGGTTCCATCTCGGTGACGTCCACCGGGCCGCCGGGCAGATCGAGGTAGGTGTGCGCGTGCGGGCCGCGGATCCCCGTCGCGTGGGCCGGCATCGACGTCCCGCTCAGTCCCAGCCGGTCGATGATCCGGCGCTCCACCTCCCGGCGCCAGTCGTGGCCGGTGACCCGCTCGACGATCATGCCGGCCAGCAGGTAGTTGGTGTTCGCGTAGTGCCAGCCCGTGCCGGGCGCGAAGTACGGCGGGTGGCTGTTGGCCACCGCGAGGAGTTGCTGCGGCGTCCAGCTCCGCCAGCGCCCCTCGCGGAGCCAGGTCGCGTTGTCGACGTCGACGGCCGGGTCCGCGGTGTAGTCGAACAGCCCGCTGGTGTGGTTGAGCAGCTGGCGCACGGTGACGGAGCCGCCGCCCGGGACGGCACCCGGCAGCAGGCTCTCCACGCTGTCGTCCAGCCCGAACCGCCCCTCGCCGACCAGTTGGAGGACGACGGTCGCCACGAAGGTCTTGGTCACACTGGCGATCCGGAACCGGCCGCTCGCCGAGGGTTCGGCGCCGGTCGAGAAGTCGCCCACGCCCTCCGCGCCCTTCCACACCGTGCGCCCGTACTCGGTCACCCGGGCGAGGGAGCTGGACGCCCCGCCGACCTCGATCACGCCCTCCAGCGCCTCGTTCAGCGCCCGGGCGTCCACGCCACCCCGGTGCGGGCCGCGGCCGGCCGCCTCCGGGCCGGTCCCCGGCTGCCCCTCGCCGACGGCCGTCGCTCCGCCCGGCCCGGTGCCGAAGGCACCGGCCGTCGGGGCGGTCACGCCCACCAGGCCCACCCCCGCCAGCGCGAGCGCGACGATCCGCACGCCCCTCGCCGTCCGCAACCCGCCCCGGCGCTCCGCTACCCTCATGAGTCCTCCTGTGTCCGTGCCGACGGCTTTCGCAACACCCGAAAAGTGTGAGGGGTTGACACTTTGTCAGCCGCGCACGAACCGGTCGTCCACCCACAGGGGCACGGCGGCTCCACCCACGGGTGGATGCCCCTCCGGCGTGTCGGCCCTCCTCAAGTCGGAGGCCGACCGTGCCGAACTCCGGTACAGGAATCCGACTTGAGGAGAACTCAAGTACGTCGACGAGTCGTCCCGACGGGGCCTTGACGGCGTCACCAGCCGTCGTCCCCCGCATCGTGCACCGCCGCCGGGTCGGGCTCGTGGCCGTTCTGGCCGGAGTAGTAGTCGGACGGGGACTCGTAGGCGGTGTGGTCCGCCGCCTCGATCACGTCGTCGGGGTGCAGGCGGCCGTCGTCCCAGGTCTGCTCGGGGTCGGTCACGGCGGTGTTCCCTTCTCTCCACCGGCCCGGACGGTGTCCGGACCGGTTCCCGACCGGGTCGGACTCCCGGCCGGACGTCGGACCCGGCCGGACGTCAGGCGGGCGGCCCGGGCGGTGTGGCGAAGTAGATCGCCTCGCACAGCTCGCGCGCGATCCGCGCGTACCGGCCGACGTCGCGCAGCGGGCCGTCCTCCAGCCGGCGCCAGTACCCGGCCGCCCGCGCCGCCGCCCGGCGCAGGTCCTCCGGCCCGGCCCCGGCCTCCAGCCCGAGCTGCGCGGCCGGGGTGCGCCCGGTGGCAAGGGCGATCAGCGCGTCGACGGCGTCCGGGGCGAGTTCGAGCCGCCGGGAGGCGACGGCGGCCAGCGCCCGGGCCAACTCGTGTCGGCGCAGCACCGGATGCTGCCGGAGCTCGCCGATCCTGGTGCGCGCCCGGCGGACCAGGTCGGCGGGCAGGCCGTCGCCCGCGCCGAGCGCGGCCTCGACCGCGCCGAGGGCGGCGGCGGCGCGCAGGACGTCGGCGGCGTCGACGAACTGCCGTCGCAGGTGGTCGACGACGGCACCGATGCCGGAGGTCCTCCGGAACTCCTCCAGCAGGACGGCGGCGCCGACGTGACCGCCCGTCGCCCGGGCTCGGTCGGCGGTCCGGAGCGCGACGCCGATGCCGTAGACGCCGAGCAGGCCGTGGAGCCGTTCGCGATCGGGCCGGGTGAGCGGGGCGTCGTCCCAGCCCAGGAAGCGGCTGCCGGTGTACAGGGCCCGGCGGAGTTCGGCCGCGGGGGTCTCGGCGAGCCGGCGGACCAGGGCGGCGTCCGACTCGGTGAAGTCGTCGCCGAGGGCGGTCTGCGCGAGCAGGCCGACCACCGGGAGCACGGAGTCCACCAGCCCGGCGAGCCGTTCGGCGTTGCGGTCGGCGACCTGTCGGGCCCGGGGCCAGGGGTCGCCGTGGCCGTCACCGAGCAGGTCGATCCGGCTGAGCACGCCCACGGCGTTGAGCGCGGTCATCCGGCTGTCGGCCTGCGCGCGCAGGGCGCCGAGCGCCTCCGCGTCCCCGGCGCCCGGGTGCGGCATGACGTAGATCACGGCGTCGGCGCGGGCGAGCGCGGCCAGCGCGGGCGCGTCGAGACCGCTGAGCGAGTCGAGACCGGGGGTGTCGACCAGCACGCAGTCCCCGGCCGGCCGGAGTCCGGCGGCCTCGACCACCACCTCGGCGATCTCCGCGGTCGGCGTCCCGAGGCCGCGGGGATCGCGCGGCAGGCCGCCGGCCAGCCAGTGGGAGGTCCCGTCGAGCCGCCGGACCTGGACGCGGTTGAGCGGGCCGGGCCGGAACCAGGCCACCACGGTGGTGCACTCGGTCGCGGCCGAGGCGGCGAGCCGGCGCCCGAGCAGGGCGTTGACCAGGGTGGACTTGCCCGCGTTCATCCGGCCGCCGACGGCGATCCGCAGGGTCCGCTCGTCGAGGCGCTCCCGCACGGCGCGCACCGCCCCGACGGCCGGACCCGGCGGCAGCCCGGCCGCCAGGTCCGCGCAGAACTCGCCTACCAGGGAGGCGAGTTCCACGGACCTCGGCCCGCCCGTCGACGCGGGCCCGGGCGGGGGGACTCCGGTCACCGCGCCTCCGCCGGGAGGAGGTCGCCGACCGGCGGTACGGTCCCTCGCTGCACGCGGGCCAGCACCCTGGCCAGCCGCTGGGCGGGCCGGCGGAGCCGTCCGAGCTCCTCCTTCTCGATCCGCGCGCACTCCTCGTACCGCTTGAGCTTGGCCGTGGCGCTCTCGACGCCCTTGAGCCAGGACACCATGCTGTTCACCGCGTGCGCGTCCGTGCGGGTCTCCTTGATCAGACGCCGGGAGTCGGCGAGTTCGGACTCCACCGCCTGCACCCGGTGGGTGAGCAGGCCCGAGAGGCACCAGAGCACCGGGACGAGGACTCCGGCCGGCCTGGACCCGCAGGAGACCGCCACCGACAGGTCGAGGATCCGTTCCTCACCGGCGATCAGGTCCGCCAGCGGGGCCGTCGCCTCCCTGGCCAGGGCCCACGCGGCAGGGTCGGTGACCAGGTCGGCCTTGGTGAAGGCGAGCACGATCGGGAGCGGCGCCGACTGCGGCTGCACCGCCCGCTGGAGCAGGACGACGGTGCGACGGAGCTCCTCGTGGCTGCCGACGTCGGCCGCGAGGCGCTGGGCGTCGGCGAAGACGATCAGCCCGTCGGCCCGGGTGAGCCGGGCCAGCAGTCCGGTGGTCTCGGGATCGTCCGCGGCGGTGCTGGTGAGCGAACCGCCGCGGTAGTCGGTCCAGTCGAAGGCCGCAACGTCACGGCGGCCGTGGGTGAGCAGGAATCGGTGGTCCGTGCGGCGGGAGGAGATCGGCGGGTAGACGCCGCGGCGCACCGCCCGGCCCGCCCTGAGCAGATCGTGCCCGTCCTCCTCGCTGACGTCGCGCAGGGTGAACCCTTTGTACCCGGTGGCGAGTTGGGTGTACATGGAGGAGAGGTAGGTGGTCTTGCCCGCGTTGCTGTGACCGAGGGCGACCAGCCGCAGGTTCATCAGGTCCACGAAATCAGCTCCGTCCCGGGCCCGGGGAGCCGGACGCACCGTCGGCGCCGGACGCGCCGGGGTCGCCGGGGTCGCCGGGGTCGCCGGGAGTGCCCAGCGACCGGGCCAGGGCGGCACCCTCGTCCCGCAGGACGACGAGCGAGGCGATCCGCCGCCGGGTGCGGTCCCGGGCGGCGGCGAGGTCGGCCGCGGAGACGGCCAGGTTGCGGCGGTGGTCGGCGAGCTGCCTCTCCAGCCGGACCCGCTCGTCCGCGATGGCCTGGTCGAGGACGACACCGAGCCGGTCGGTGAGTTCGTCGACGTGGCTGGTGATCTGCGCGGGGATCTCGGTGCTCAGCTCGGTGAGCACCCGGTTGAGGTGCCGGGTGGCGTCGCCGCGCACCCGGCCGAGTTCGGTGCGCTGGCGGCGCCGGCGGGTGAGCACCGCCAGCATCGCGTAGCTGGCGACGGCCGGCACGAGGATGCCGCCGGTCAGTAGACTGAGCACGGTGCCGAAGGTGGCGGCGGTGCCGAGCGAGGGCGCGACGCTCTCGATCACCCCGAGCGGACCGCCCTCGCGGTGCTTGGAGTGCACCATCTCCGGCAGCAGGCCGGCTCGTTCGGACCGGAGGACGACCGCGGAGCCGTCCACGGGCACGAGCTCGGCGCCGGGGGCCTCCCCCTCCGGACCGGAACCTGCGGCGGCGTCCAGGACGGCCGCGCACTCCTGCCGGACCTTCTCCTCCAGCACCGCCAGGCCCCTCCGGGCGGCATTGTCGAGCTGCAGCCAGACCGCCTCCACCTGGGCCTCCAGGTCGGCCGGGAACTCCTGGGCGAGCGTCCCCGGTTCGGAGGTCGCGATCTGCCCCTCGGCGTGCTGCCGGACGTCGTTGACGCTCCGCCGGAAGCCGAGCTGGAGGGCGTTCTTGAGATCGCGGGCACCGGTCGACAGGACCCGCCGCCACTGGGCGCTCTCCGGCTGGAGCAGCCGCAGCGCCTCCTCCGCACCCTGCACCTCGGCGGCCAGCGTCGGGTCCTGCTGGAGCGAGCGGAGGCGCTGTTCCTGCTCGGCCAGCGGACCGGCGATCGCGGCGAGGGCGACGTGGACCAGGTTGGCGAGCCGCAGTTCGGCGGCCCGGGCGGCGACCCGACGGCGCAGCAGCTCCTCCAACGGCTCGAAGCCGCTCTCCGAGAGCAGTTCGGCGGCCTCCTGGAGCGAGCCCGAGTCGGCGGCCTCGGCGGCGTCCCGCCGGGCCCGGTTGCTGACCGGGAACCAGGAGGCCCCGGAGTGCCGGGGTGCGTACCGGGCGATCAGCTCGTGGTTGCGGGCGAGGACGGCCTGCCACGCGTCGTGGCTGTCGGTCTTGGTGAGGACGAACACCGTCTCGACGGTGCGCTCCGTCGCACGGGCCAGGAACTCCAGCTCGGAGCTCGTGAGTTCGCCGGATCCGTCGACCACGAAGACCAGTGCGTCGGCCGACTCAAGGGCGGCGAGGGCGAGTTCGGCGTGACCGCTGACCAGCCCGCCGACACCGGGAGTGTCGACCAGTTCGAGGCCGGCGGCGAGCATCGGGACGGGCAGCTCCACCTCCACGTGGTGGACGTCGAGGCGGTGCGGCCGGCCCGTGAGCGGGTCCACCGCGGCGTACTCGGCGATCCGCTCCAGCGGGATCGGCTCGGGGCTCGGCCGCCCGTCCGGCTCCCCCGACGGGGCCGGGTTCCCGAGCGGGTCGGTGCCGTCGGAGGGCCCGGCCCCGGCCCCGGTGGTCGACCCCGCCGCGGGCAGTAGGTACGCCTCGGCGCGCGGGCGCTCGCCGTGGCGGACGACGACGTGCACACCGGTGGCGACGTCGGCGTCGACCGGGAGGAGGTCCCAGACGCCGACCAGGCTGTTGATCGTGGAGCTCTTTCCGCGCTTCTTCTCCCCGACCACGACCAGCGAGGCGGCACCGTCGGCGGCCCGGGCGGCCTCCTGCCGGACCCGTCGGGCGGCGTGCTCGGCGGTCGAACCGGCACCGCCCGCTCCGGCGTCGTCGGTGGGTTCCGCAGGCTCGGCGGCGGCCGCCCTGGAGGCGCGTTCGAGGAGGTCCGCGGTGCGGCCGGCGAAGTCCAGCACGCGGGCGCGGGAGGGGCTTTCGGTCCGGGGCGTGGTCATGAGGGTTCTCCCGTGGTGGAGTCGGTCCGGTCGCCGGGGTCGGCCGGCGGGTTCGCGCGCCGGTCGGCGGGCCCTGCGGAACCGCCGGGCGGCGGGCCGGACGGCCGGCGGGGCGGGGCAGGCGGCGGGTCGGCCGGCGGGTCGGGCAACGCAACGGACGGCGGGACGGTCGGCGGAGCGGGCACCGAGCCGGACGACGGGACGGACGACGGGGCCCCGGAGGCGTCCGGCCCGGGGGCCGGACCCGACGGCGTGACGGGCGGCTCCGGGTCGTCGAATCCGCCGAACCTGCCGGAGTAGTCGGCATCCTGGGGCGTGACGGAGCGGGTCTGCCCGAACAGGGGGCGCTCGACGCTGGGGCCGGGAGAGACGTAGTCGTCCCCGCTCGCCCTTCCCGTGTACGGCCTCCCGTCGTCGTGGGCCTCCCCCTCCGGGGCACCGTGCGGCGCGCCGTGCTGCGGCACCTCGGCGTACGGGTCACGGGGTGCCGTGTCCGGGTACGGGTCGGCCGGGCGCCCGCCGTTCCGCCTCCGCGGGGCCAGCGCGGAGTCCACCTTGCGGCCGACCTCGGTCAGGAACCGGCCGGCCTGGCCCAGGAGCTGGCCGAGGACCGACTGCCCGGGCGGTTCCGCCGGGTCCGGGCCCTTCCCCGGGCGCGGGCCGTCGTGTCCGGCGCCTCCCGCCCCGTGGACGGCCCCGCGCCACCCCCCGCCGTATCCGTCGTACCCGCCGTGTCCGCCGTGTCCGCCGTACGCCGGATCCACGGTTCCGGGGCCCGACGGGTACGGCGCCCCGGGCCCGAAGGTTCCCGCCTTCGACCGACCCGGCTTCGACGGACCGCGCTTCGACCGGCCGGAGCCGGACGCCGCCGGACCGGTGGGATCCCCCGCGGCCTGGTTCGGCGTGAACCGCGTGGCCGTCGGCGGCGCCGGCGGCGGGCGGAACAGCAGCTCGTAGGCCCGGCCGTCCCGGCTGGTCAGATGGGTGAGCCGCGCGATGTCGGCGTCGGTGCGGCGGCGCCAGCCGGTGACCAGGAGGCACGGATCGGGCACGGACGCCGCCGCCGACCAGAGCGCCCCCGCCTCCGACTCGGGCAGCAGGTGGGCCCCGTCCGCGCGGGCGGGGCGCCATCGGCCCGTCGGCGGCAGCTCGCCGACCGTCCCGGGGGCCCGGTCGGGCCACGGGGCGGCCACCGGCACGGTCACCTGCGGCTCGGCCTCCCGCCGGTCGGCCGCCTCCCAGGTCGGCGCCGTCCAGTCGCGGTACACCCGGCCGCCCCAGGGGACCAGGTGGTCCTCCAGCTCGGCGAGTTCGGGGAGTCGTCCGGGCCCCGGCGCCTCGCTGTACCAGCCGACGAAGCCGTAGAGCGGGCGGTCGAACTTGTCCCGGACCATGGTGTCGCTGATCAGTCCGAACTCGCAGGCCGCGCCGAGCAGCACGCCGTGCTCGTCGCGGTGGAACACGAAGCGCGGCCCGTCCTCCAGGCGGTCCCCGCCCGCCACCGCGGTGCGGACGGCCTCGGCGAGCGGGCCCTGCCGGTCGACGCCGGCGGGCAGGGCCCGCCACCACTGGTCGATCCGCAGGGTGCGGCCGTAGACGACGGCGGACCAGCCGCCGGGCGGAGTGGCGGACACATCGGCTCCGGCGGGCCGGGGGTCGGCCGCCGGTGTGGCGTCGGAGGTGTGGTCGGGCAACGGCCCGTACGGAGGATTCGTCATGGTGTCAGTCCGTCAGCAATCGGCCGTCGCGGTAGATGGCGATCCCTCGCAGTTCCTGGTCCAGCTCGGCGCACCGGTCCTGGGCCCGTTGGAGGTCGGCCGAGGTCGCCCGGCTGTCGGCCACGAGCCGCTCGATCTGCTGCCGGGCGGAACTCTTCCGGTCTCCCCTGAAGATGCCGCCGAACAGCCCCTGGCTGAGTGCGGCGAGTTCGCCGCGGGAGGAGTCGAGGCCGGCGGAGAGCCTCGCCATCTCGTGCTCGTTCCGGGCGATGCCCTCGCTGAGGTAGTGGCGAAGGCTGAAGACGATCGGCAGGTGGAGGTTCTTGGGGCTGATCCGGGTCGCGTCGACGATGGTCCTATCGCCCTCGCCGAAGGTGCCCAGCTGGATCGGGCAGAGCGCCACCGTGACGCCCTCGGCCTCCTCCCCGGCGAGGGCGGGGACGAGGTTCCCGAGGTTCCTCGCCACCACCTGGAGCGCCTCGGCGGCGCTCATCCCCGTGCGCGCGGCCAACAGGTCGACCTTGGTGAGCAGCACGACCACACCGGGGGGAGGCTGGCGGGCACGGAAGCGGTTGCTGAAGACCCTGGAGATCGCGATGCTGCACCGGGGGATCTCCATCAGGTCTCCGGCCCGTTCGAGGCTGCCCGGGGCCCCGGCCTTGACCCACTCGGCCACGTGCTCGGAGTCCAGCGCGAGAATGATGGTGTCGGTGGCCTCCAGCCGTTCCCCAAGCCGCGAGGCGTCCCGCGCCAAGCCGCGGGGGGTGACCAAGGAGTCGCCGCGGAAATCCACGAAGTCCACCTGCATGAGGTCGCGCATGCCGCGGCGGAACACGAACTCGTAGGTGACGGGCACGTCGTCCGGGGTGGGTTTCGGCATCTCGCCGGTGCGGCGGAGCCTGGCCCAGTGCTCGGCGAGGTCGAGGTCCCGGTCGGGGTCGGTGGTGTAGAGGTAGTAGCCCTTCAGACCGGACGACAACCGGTTGTACATGCCGTGCAGGTAGGCCGTCTTGCCGGAGCCGGCGGCTCCGATCATGGTCACGGAAATGCTGGGAACGTCCATGGACGCGGTCCTCTGTTCGCGAGGTCGAGGGTCTCGGAGCTTCCGATGGTGGTGGGGCTGCCGGTGGTGCCTGGGAGGGATCGGATCGGGAGTCGGGGCCGGCCCCACGGTGGCGGGGCCGGACCGCGACTCAGAACGAGATGATGTCCTCCAACAGCTCGCCCAACCGCTCGGCCGGCTCCACCAGCGGTTTCAGGCGCGCGAGTTCGGCGGCGGCGAGGGCCCGGTCACGGTCCCGGAGGGCCGCCCAGGACGGCACGTCGTCCCACCAGCTGCTGACCCGGTCCCACAGCGTGTCGCGCTGATCGGCCAGTTGGGCGGAGGCCATCAGGCTGTCGATCGAGGCGGACAGTCGCATCGCCCGCCCGACGATGCCGAAGCGGAGCGTCCAGAGCACCGGCAGCGCCACGTTCTCCGGCTCCGGTCCGCAGACCAGCGGGATGAACGCCCCCTGGATGTGGCGGGTTTCGGCGACCGCCTCGATCAGCGGCCGGAACGGTCCGACGAACCGATCCTCCGCGTCGTCGGCCCCGAGGTCGACCAGATCGGCCTTGGTGAGGGCGATCACCAGCGGTGTCAGCGTCTCCTCCCGATCGGCGAGGGCCTGGTGGACCCGGACCGTCAGCCGCCGGACGGCTTCGGCTGCCTCCGGGTCGATGTCCAGCCGGAGGGCGTCGACGAAGAGCACGATGCCGTCGGCGGCGACCAGGTCGTCGTGCAGGTCGGCCGCCTGCCGGCTGTCGCTGCGGTGCTCCGTGAGCGCTCCCCCGCGGTGGTCCTTCCAGCGGAACGGGAAGACGTCGGCCCCGTCGTGGCGCAGGACGAAGTCGTAGGCGCGGGGCCGGTCGCTGGGCCGGGGGTAGCGGCCGCTCAGGATGTCCCGTGCGCCGGACGTCAGCACGCGGTGGGCGGTCGCGTCGGCGGTGCTCAGCGTCATGCCCTCGACGCCGTCGCACATGGCCGCGTACATCAGGGAGAGGTAGCTGGTCTTCCCGGCCGCATGGTGGCCGAGCATCACGATGTCCATGCGATTCCTCGCGGCTCCTCGGGAGGCGGGCGGGTCCGGTCGGAGTGCTCCCGACGGGCGGGACACGGAGTTGGGGGTGCGGTGTCCGGTCCCGGCCCGGCGGTTCGTTCCGGGGCGGGGGTTCGTTCCGGGGCGGGTCGGTTCGGATCAGGGGTCAGAGGGGCCGGCGCCCGTCCAGACGGGGGTCGTTCTCGTCCGGATAGTGGGTGACGGCCCAGCGCTTGGCACTCTGGCCGGCGTCTGCGCCGTCGTGGGCACCGCCGGCGCCGTCCGCCGGTCCGGGCGAAGCCGGCGGGTCGGTGAGCGCACCGAGCGCGACCACGGCCTTGGGATCGGCGGCCAGTTCGGGAAGCCGGCCCAGACGGGCGGCGATCAGGTCGGCGACCACCGGAGTCCGGCCGGCCGCGCCGCACAGGACGACGGCGGCGAGGTCCTCCGGGGACACTCCGGCCCGGGCCAGCGCCCGTTCCAGCAGTTCGACGGAGGCGGTGAGCGCCGGGGTGACGGCCGCCCGGTACTCGCCGCCCTGGACGACGAACGGGTCGCGGTAGCCGGGCACCGCGAGGTAGACCGTCCCGGTGCTCGACAGGGACTCCTTGGCGAGGGTCAACTCCCGTGCGAGCTGGAAACGCTGGTGGGCGGTGGCAGCGTCGGAAGCGTCAGCGGAATCGGAAGCGGCAGCGGACGCCGGATCGGGCCAGAGCCGGTACCAGGGGGCCGGGTCCACGTCCAACGCGCGGTCGCGGAGCAGTTCGAAGAGGGCCTGGTCGAGGTCCCGGCCGCCGAAGTCCGGGTTGCCGGCGACCGCGACGGCCCTGAACTCGCCCCCCTCCCGGCGGAGTACGGCGATGTCCACCGTCCCGCCGCCGAGGTCGTAGACGGCGATCGGGCGGTCCTCGTACGGCGCGGAGCCGTCGGCGTGCCCGGCCTCACCGGCGTCCGCCCCGAGGGCCGCCGCGGCGGCGTGGAAACGGGCCGCCGCCACCGGCTCGGCCAGCAGCTCCGGGTCGTCGATACCGGCCCGGACGGCCGCCTCGACGAGCCGGCCCAGATCGACCGGCGACCAGTCCGCAGGGTGGGTGAGCACGGTGCGCGCCGGGGCGCCGCCCCCGTTCTGCGTGCGGGCCTCCGCCGCCGCGCGGGCCAGTACGGCGGCGACGAGGTCGACCGTGGCCACCTCTCGGCCTTCCAGCAGGACGGCCCGCTGGCGGAGCAGCGCCCTCTTGGGGCCGAGCTCCGCCCGTTCCGGCCGCTGGGCGGCGAGTTGGACGGCGGCGCGGCCGGTGAGCAGCGCCCCGGCGTCGTCCAGGCAGACCAGCGAGGGCAGGTAGCGGCTGTTCTCGATCTCGACCGCCACCACCGGACCGGCCTGCGCCACGCGAACCGCCGCGGTGGTGAAGCAGGTACCGAAATCTATGGCCAACGACCAGTCAGACACGTTTCCTCACAAGGCAGTTGCGACACGAGAGTGCGCGGCGGAGCACAGCCGGGGCAGCGGCCCCAGGTGTCCCGCGCAGGATGTTAGGCCCCCACGGGCGACTCTGAAACGGGTCGGGACATTTTGTAACAATGGCATGCACATTGCCGCTTCGGCGCCGAGGCGTCGGCGGCACGGCACGGGGCCGGCACCTCGGCCCCCGGGTCCGGGGCGCCGGCCCCCAGTCTCCGCGCACCCGGCGGCCGAAACACCGTCAGGTGACCGAATGGGGACGGAACACCCGGCGGCCGGCCATGCGGGCCGACGTGCGAGAGTCGGAACCACTGCGCGGCGGAACCCCGTGCAGCGACCGAACCGGCACGACCCGCCGGACACAACCTGCCCGGCCCCGACGAGGAAGGCTTCCGTTGAACAACCGCGACGCCGCCCCCGATACCACCCCCGCCCCCGTTCGCGCCCTCGCCCCCGTTCGTGTCCCCGAGGAGTTCGCCGCCGCCTACGGCGCACACGGGGTCGCCGAGCGTGCCTGGATCGGGGAACTCCCTTCCCTCGTTGCCGAGTTCCTGGACCGATGGACCCTGCGACCGGACGGCCCGCCCGCCCACGGCATGGCCTCGCTGGTCCTTCCCGTCCTGCGGGCCGACGGCTCCCCCGCGGTCCTGCGGCTGCAACAGGTCCGCGAGGAGACGGCCGGCGTCGCCGCCGGGCTGCGCGCCTGGCGGGGCGAGGGCGCCGTCCTGCTGCTCGACGACGACCCAGCCACCGGCACCCAACTGCTCGAACGGCTCGACGCGGCCCGGCCGCTCGGCGTGGTGGCCGACGACGACACCGCGCTGTCGGTCCTCGCCGGCCTGATGGCCCGGCTGACGGCCGTCCCCGCCCCGGCCGGGCTCCGCCGCCTCGGGGACCTCGCCGCCGCCATGGTCGACGAGGCACCCCGGGCCGTCCCTTCCCTGCGGGACCCCGACGAGCGACGCCTCCTCCGCACCTGCGCCTCGACGGTGGCCGCACTGCTCGACGAGCCCGGTGATCGGCTGCTGCACTGGGACCTCCACGACGGCAACGTGCTCGCCGGCGAGCGCCACCCGTGGCTCGCCATCGATCCCGAACCCCTCTCGGGCGACCCGGGATTCGACCTGCTCCCGGCCATCGACCAGCGGTGGGACGCCGCGCACCGGGGTTCCGCCACCGAACGGACCGTCCTCCGGCGGTTCGACCTGCTGACCGGCACGCTCGGCCTGGACCGTTCGCGGGCCGCCGGCTGGACGCTCGGCCGCGTGCTGCAGAACGCCCTCTGGGACGTCGAGGACGGCCGGACCGCCCTGGAACCGTCCCAGGTCGCCGTCGCCACCACACTGATCCGGCACCGCCTCGGTCAGGGCGTGGAACCGTGAACCGGCCTGCGTCCCTCCGCACGGAGACGGCGGTTCCGAGCCCGGACAGCGCCTGGCGCCACTCCCGGTCGACGCCTGGCCTGGTCCCGCGGGACCGACGGGCGCGGGGGTGCCTTGAACGAGCCGGACCGGCCGCCGGTGGAACACCGGCCGCCGCCTGACCGGATCGGCCGGCGGGCCACCGCCCGGACGCCCGGTCCGGGCTACGCCGCCGTGCTCGCCGGGTCCTCGGCCCTGGCGGCCGGCTCCGTGTGAGGGTCTCCGACACCGCGGCCAGCTGGACGGTCACCACGCGGACCGGCGAGGACAGCGACACCACACCCCTGGCGGGGCTGCGACTGGAGCAGCACCCCGCCGTTCCCGCGTCGCACCCCGGGGACCGGCGGACGGACGGACGGCAGGACACCGCGCACGGAGCACACGGAGCGGCAGGGCCGGAGGAGGACGCGGCGGCGGAGGCCGCCCCGGGACGCGGCGGCTGTGGCCGCCCCGGCCGGTCCTGGTCGTCCGCCCGCTCCACCGCACCGTGCTCGGCGCCGTCGCCCTGTGGGCGGGCGCCGCGATCGGGCTGAACGCCACCGACGCCATCGACCGGTACCACCCGATGGCAGTCTTCGCGGTGGAGGCGGCCGGCGGTTTCGTCCTCTTCCTCGTCACGATGCTCTTCGGCGAATGGCTGCTGTCCCGGCGAAGCACCCCTCACGAGTCGGCCGGAGGGTAGCCGCACGGTCTGCGGCCCTCCCCCCGGCTCCCCTGCCGACCCGCGCCGTCGGTCGGCGCGAGCACGGGCCGAGGGGCGCGCGACGCGGCCCCTGCCATCGGCCGGGCGACCGACGGGCGGAACCGCACAGGTGAAGGTCAGGTTGCATTCGCGTGAACCGCCTCAACCACCCGCTCCGCACAACCGTCCGTCTCCTCGCCCGGATCCGCTCAGCCGTCGAGCGCCTCGACGCCCGCGCCGACGCCGCCCTGCGGGCCTGGGCCCGCCCGCTCACGGCCCGCACCGCCGAGCTGCTGCGCCGCATGGCCGCCGCCAACTGCAGTGACGCGCTCAGCCGCCACCTCCCCTGTCGCGCCCGCGAACGGGCCGCCCGCGACGCCGCCGCGGGCCACGACGGCCGGCCCGGCTCGTAGATCCGGCTCGTAGATCCGGCCCGAAGGACCGGCCGGACGGCCCGGCCCGGGCCGGGCCGGGCCGCCGGGGTCAGGCGCGGCAGAGGCCGGTGGCCCAGTCGACGGTCGCGGCGGCCTGGGAGTAGCGCCACTCGGGGGCGAGCAGGTCGCGGTCGAGCTGCGCGGCGGCGGTGCGGTCCTCGACGACGTAGCCGAAGTCCTGGAGCCAGGCCGGGTAGAGGTTCTTCGATCCGATGTAGAAGGCCGAGTCGTCGACCGCGACCAGCTTGTGGTGCAGTGCGTACGGGTGTCCGTCGGCCCAGGTGGCGGTGGGGGCGGCCCGGAAGGCGGCGAGCTGGAGGTTGCCGCAGAGCGCGGCGGTGGCCTTGGTGCGGTCGCCGGTCAGGGTGGCGAGGCGGGCCCGGAGCACGTCGCTGATCTCGGCCAGGGACTTGATCTGCGAGTAGCCGCCGCTGCCGACGGCGCCGCGGTTGGCCGGGTCGCTGACCACGATCCGCACCTTGACCCCGGCGGCGAGCTTCGCGGCCAGCAGGTCGTAGAGGCGGGTGTCGTAGCGGGGCAGCGGCGGGCAGGTGCCGTTCACGTCCTGCTGGGAGATCTCGATGTGCCGCCGGGCACTGCCGACGAGGGCCCGCAGGGCGTTCTCCTCGGGGTTGACCGTCTCGTAGTCGCGGTCGGCGTTGGTGTTGTCGTGCAGGCTGAACGGGCTGCACTTGGCGTCGGCGGCCCCGACCACCGGGCCGGGCCGGTAGCCGGACGCCGGGTCGGCGGCCTTGATGCCGACGCCGAGCCCGCCGACGGCGATCACCGGGACGGTCCCGGTGGCGGGGGCGGCCGGGTTGAGGTCGCGCTCGATCGACGGGCGGCAGGCCCCGCCGTCCGAGGAGGCGAACCAGGCGTTGTCGAAGAGGCCGGTCCGGCCGCAGGTCCACTCCCACAGGGTGTCCAGGTAGCGGGCGGCCGAGGTGGCGGCGGGGCCGCTGAGCGCCAGGTCGACGTCCGAGACGGGGTGGGCGGTGTCGAGGTAGTCGTTCTTCCAGCCGTTGATGCCGCCGGCGATGACGGTCCGTCCGTCGACGACCAGGAGCTTGGAGTGGTTCCAGGAGAACGCGGTGCGCGAGGTGGTCATCGAGGCGATGTTCAGACTGACCGAGCCGGCCGCCGGGCCGAGCCCGGCAACCAACTCGTCGCGGTAGCGGGAGGGCAGGACGTTGGCGTTGTAGAGCGGCGCGGCGCCGACCAGGATGCGCACGACGGGGCGGTGCCCGGCGGCCACCGCGGCCTTGAGTCCGGCGACGAGGGCGTCCTCGAAGCCGCCGTCGGGGAACGGCGCGAGGGTCGAGACGTCCACGGTCCGGGTCGCGGCGGCGACGTCGGCGGTCATCTTCGCCAGCAGCGCGCGGGTGCCGGGCCGGTCGGCGCAGGTGGCGTCGCCCCAGCAGCCGGGTGTCTGGAGCAGCCAGCCGGCCGGCTCCGCCCCCGTACCGGCACCGGCACCGGCACCGGCACCGGCCAGGCTGTTGCCCTCGGTGCGCTGCCAGACGGTGCCCTCCAGCCCGGGCGACACCTCCCGCAGGACGCGCTCCACGGCGTCGAGGTGCGCGGTGCCCGTGTCACCGTCGGCCAGGGTGGTGGGGGCGGGTGCGGCCGCACGGGCGGACGTGGGCGGGACGACGGCCAGCAGGCCGGTGGCCGCGGCGGTGGCGAGGGCGGCGCGCAGGACGCGGCCGGGGCGGCGGGAGGAGGGTCGGAGCACGTGACGTTCCTTCAGGGCGTGACGGGTGGCTCATGGTTCACCCGTGGGACGACCTGAGATTACCGAGAAGTAATATCCCGTCCAATTTGTGCATGACAATGAGCCACCGGGCTTGATTCGCACCCGCCGTCCGACCCCCGCCACATGGCCGCCGCGCACCGGGGCGGCGAGGCCGGGCCGCGCGCCCCGCCACGGGCCCGCCCGAAAGGCCCCCACCCCCCGCGGGGTGGAGCCGGCGGGGCGGGGCGGGCGGGGGGCGCCAGCACCCG